>JAQCER010000123.1 GCA_027618625.1 Verrucomicrobiota bacterium | reverse complement strand
AATCCCGCCGCCGAAGCCCGTCGAATGTTCGAAAATTCCCGAAAATCGCGTTTTCTCCCAGGCACTAGCGAGGCGAGATTCACCGAAACGCTTAAACTGAATAACAGAATCACTGTCGCCTTTCGGAAAACCGATTTGCAGAACGGCGAGGGGGGAGATTCCTCGGCGCAACCTTGCAGCGAAGCCGTGGGAGAAGCGCCCCAATCTACAGGCATTTGCAATTTTCAGGTGATTGATGACAACACCCTTGAGTTCTCCCTTCGTCCCTCGTTTTTCAACACCGGTACCTTCAACGCAAACCATGAAAGGCAAATTGGCAGCTACGACCTGAAAGTTTCCTGGACGGAACCAAACAACTCAAAGGAGCTTCCCGGGCGCTTTGCCAACGCTCTCTTGTTAGACGCCTACCGTCTCACTAAGCCACTGGCGGATGAGACCATCGCGTGGGAGAAGCTCGTCGTCGAGGTCAACACAGGTAGAGAAGGGGAACGTGTCAATACGTTCGCGCCAGGCGGCCTCAATCAGGTCGAGGGACTCACCCAAGGGTTGGACAAGTTCATCTTCAGCGCTGGGTTCCATTTCCGGCTCACCCAACAACAATACTGCTGGGTGTGGGTAGTTGAGAAGCGCACCGAAAAGGGCAAGGAGACTTTTCGAGATCTTCCTTTCGTAAATGCAGTATGGAACACCTACGGAAGCACCGTCTCGGCACCGGCCAGGCAGTTCAACTCGTTCTTCAGCAATACGCAGTCCCTCGGACTCACCGAAATGGAACTGACCCTGGTGTTGACCAAAGAAGGAGCTTCGAATGCCAGCCAGGACGTGCTCGCGGTGTCCGCGCCAATGGTCATCAGGCTGGCAGAGAACAAGGTGGAAGTTCAGCTTTGGCAGAAGCTCGAGATCCGCGCGCCTACCGGAAACGATGGGCCGGCCAGTTTCAAGGTCGAGTTCATCCGCATGATCGGCGGAGCGGAGACCCGGGTGGAGTCGGAGATCCTGGCGGTCCGGCCGGGGTTCGTCACCGTGCGAGTGCCACCGGGTTTGCTGGGGCCGGCGGACGTGAGCGTGCCGCCCACGGGAGTGGACGACAACGTACGGATGGTGGTCTTGCGCGCTTCGGACCGGCGGGAGATCGCGCTGCAGCCGTTGATCCTGCGCCTGCCGCAGCCGATCATCGTCGACGAGTTGGACGTGCGCGTCGACTCGCCAGGACTGCGGACGCTGTCGCAGTTCGTGTTCAACACGGGATCACCCAACATCCAGACGTTCTCCTTCCTCGGGAAGAGCTCGGACGGACTGATGGGCCTGCGAGTCTTGAACAGCGAGTTGGGCTTCCCCGGTCCGCTGTTGTTCGATGCCGAGGATGTGGTGGTTTTCGAGCCCGGCGGAGGCTCGGCGCCGCTGCAGCGCACCGGCGCGCCCTTTCACATTCCGAATCTCGGCTCTGGCAATCAGGGAGTGCAGTTCACGGTGTCGAAGAATGGCCTCTATGTCTTCGCCATCGGACCGAATGCTAGTTCGCCGGGGCCTTTCCCGGCGCGCTACCAGTTTCACTTGGCGGGGAACGTGGGCCTGCCGCGCAAGCTCATCAAGGGCATCGCCGAAGCCCCGCGGGGCACGCGCTTGGATACCCTGTTCAATCACCCGGCTCCCCGTCCGCAGAGCCTGCTGACCGTGACCGCGGCGGAGGCCCGCACAGCGCTGTTCAAGTTCGCCAACGTGGCGAGCATTTCCCAGTTCGCGCGGGCGGTTCTGCTTCCGCCGGCCGGCGGATTCACCAGCGGCATGAGAATCGCGCGAGCCGCCGATCCGACCGCGCCCCTGGAACTGACGACGCCCACGGCGCGCACCCCGGACTGCGCGGCACCGGTCATCGGCACGGTGATCGACTTCACGCAGATTCCGGATCCGGCCTCGGTTACGGAGCCCGCAGCGCCGCCTTTGTCGGAATCGGTGTGTGCGGTGATCGGCGAAAACGACGGCCACGCGGTGACGCTGCCGAAGGTCTTGCCGGGGGGTGCTGGCACGATTTCCAGCTTGATCCTGGACATGGGATCGGGTCATGAGATCGTCGATGGCACCGGTGCCGACTTCGAGGTGCTTGCGGCCAGCGGCTCCTACACGGTGCAGGTCGGGAACACGCCCTACGCGGGATCGTTTTCGGCGGCGCTGGGTCCCTTCACCGGCGTGCGCCAGATCGATCTGGCCACGGCGGGACTGACCACGGCGCGCTATGTGTGGATCACGTCGTCGCCTGGAGTGGTGCTGGATGCGGTGCGCGCACTGAACCACTTTGCGGACGAGGTTTCGCCGACGATCGGACCGGTCACCCATGTGACCTCGGCCACGATCACGGCCCGGCGCGCCAAGACCGCCAGCAACAACCTCGATCCGTTCCTCCAACTGATCGCGCCCAATGGCGATCTCTTCGGGGAGAACGAAGCGGGATTCGGCGACGACCTCACCCAGGACAAGAGCGCCGCGGCGCTGGTCAACCGGATTCTCCCGCAGGACGGGTTCTACCGGTATCTGGTGAAGGGATTCGACAAGCAACCCGACGAGCAGTCGATGGGGGCGTTTTTCACCAGGCTGGAAACCGCGGGCGCATACGACCAGGTGGAACTTGCCGTGAGCAACCTTGGCGAAGCACAAACTCCCGCCCAGAGGACGGGGACGTTTTCCTCGACGCGGCAGAGGGATTCCTACCTGTTCCAGGCGGCACCGGGGCAGACGGTCAACATTGTGGTCAATGCCACCGGCAACGGCCCGAAGGTCAATCCGGTGGTGGAACTGTTTGATCCGGAGTACCTCCTCATCGCGGCCAACGACGATTTCCCGCGTCGCGAACGCAATGCGGCGTTGAGCGCGACCTTGCCGGTGCAGGCCCTGGCGTTGGGGACGTATCGGGTTGTTGTGAGCGCGGTGGATGGATTCGGCACCGGGAGCGGTTTCAACGGAGGCACGGCCCACATTCGCCAGGCGGCGGCGGGAGGCTACGAGTTGAAGGTCTTCACTGGGCCAATGATCGTCGTGCCCGCCGGAGGAGTCGAGGCCTGGCGCACGGCCAGCTTTTCGGCCAACGTCCTGGCCGACCCGGGAAAGGAAGCCACCGTGTGGGGCGACCACGCCAACCCCGATGGGGATCCGCTGCCCAACCTGCTGGAATACTTCACCGGCTCGAACCCGCTGATGGCCGATCCCGACGCAATGCGACTGGAGCGAACGCCGGGAGGCCTGCCCGCCCTCGTTTACCGGCAAGCCAAGAACGCCCCGGGCGTCGAGAGCTTTCCCGAATGGACCCCGAGCCTGGGCAATTGGCGCCGCGACCAGGTGATCCTCGAGGTTGTCTCGGAAACGGCCGAGGCCAGGATAGTGCGCGCCTCGTTCCCGGCCCTAGGCGGCGACCGGTCTGGCTACGCCCGCCTGGCGGCGGAGAAGCGGTAAGCCAGGAGAGGGAGATGAAGTCAACGAAGTCCAACCGGTCGACCTTCGTTGTCCTCTTTTGCTTGAAAGCCGTCGCCCGATGTGGGGTAAGCTGCGGTTCCCCGACCCTCCGGGTCCGGATGGGCGCACGGGGATTGCGCACGGGGATTGCGCCCCGTGAGCCTTCCACACCGCCGGACATGCGGTTTTCCGCATCCGGCGGTTGAACCTTGCTTTCTTTACCGGTCGGCGCCCGGTTTGGTCACGACTTACCCTGATGTGAAGCCGTAGCGGGCATGCGTCCGGTTGTTCAGGGACTGGTGCAGGGTTGGGTGCGGGCGGTGGGCCATGCTCCCCGTCCGGTGTATCCCAGTCCTAACGCCCTTCCTCTTACCCCAATTGTCTTCCTCTATCCGCGCCCGATTTTCCGGATGCCTTCGGAAAAGCACTCATTTCCGGTAACCATCGCCGTGCGATGGCCAAGAAGGAGGAAGAACTCAACACGACAATCCATGAATGCCCGCATTCTTTCAGAATCCTCCTTCCCTGTCCGAATCCTCGCCCGGGCCCTGGTCATGCTCGGCTGCCCTTCGGCCATTCTGGCCGTGCCCTCGATCAAGATCGACTCCATCGCTCCAGACGCAGCGTGGATGCCCGGAGACCAGGGGCGGATTGGCGTGGAAGTGACCTACACCGACCCGCCCTATCCGGCGCGAGTCGATTTCATCATTCGTGAAGTGGCGAGTGGGGTGGGGTGATGGCGCTGAGAGATCTGAAATATCTGAAATAAAACGAACGCCGACCACTGCTGCACTGGCAAAAGGAGGACAACGGAACAGTGCCAACCCGAGGGCGGATAATCGGGTGTCAATATCTATTCCTTTGAGGCTGCGTAGAATTTGGCTTTGCCAATGGATGTGATCTGCTAGTATCGCGAGTCATGAATTTGGAGAACCCAGCAAAGAGAGACCAGGCCTTGAGCTTGATGATGGTCGGCGCATTGACGTGAGCGCCTTTGGGCACGACTACGACGAGGACTTTTTTGGTGGAGATGGTCTGGCCCGGCTTGCAGCATGGGTTGTCGCCAATGCTGCCACGGCACCGGCAGTGCCTGCGGGAAGTCGATTGGGCCCGCCGTTGTGCCGCCCCAGCAAGATCATCTGCATAGGCCTGAACTTCAGCGATCACGCGGCCGAGACAGGTGCTACCAAACCCGCCGAGCCGATCCTTTTTTTCAAAGCAACTTCTGCCATCACCGGGCCATTTGACGGCTTAACCATCCCTCGAGGGAGCGAAAAAACGGATTGGGAGGTCGAACTAGCGGTGGTGATTGGTAAAAAGGCTTCTTATGTCGATGAAGCGGACGCCCTCAATCACGTAGCTGGCTACGTTTTGCACAACGACTACAGTGAACGTGCGTTTCAGCTGGAGAGGGGAGGGCAATGGGTGAAGGGCAAGAGTTGCGATACCTTTGCGCCACTGGGCCCGTTCGTCGCGACTCCAGATGAAATCGCCGACATCAACCAACTTGCCATGTGGCTGAAAGTGAATGGCGAATTCTGTCAGCAAGGCAACAGTTCCAACCTTATCTTCAATGTCCCGCAGCTGGAGAGCTACATCAGTCAAATGATGACACTGCTGCCCGGTGACGTTATATCGACGGGGACGCCAGCCGGTGTGGGTATGGGAATGAAGCCGCAGCGCTTTATCAAACCGGGCGATGTGATTGAGCTGGGAATTGAAGGATTGGGAACTCAACGGCAGCAGGCATCGGCATGGACCTAGGACTGAAAGACAGGGTGGTGCTGGTCACCGGTGGAGCAAAGGGGATTGGCGAGGCTATTACCCGTTCCTTCGCGGCGGAGGGGGCGATTCCTGTGATCATCGGAAGGAACCGTGTCGAGGCTGCAGATCTTGTGGCCGAAATCATGAGCGACGGCTACCGAGCCGTGGCCGAGCATGCGGAAATGACTGACTTGCCAGCACTGGAAGCGGTTGTAGCAAAAGTGTTAGAGTCTCAGGGGCGCATTGATATTGTCGTCAACAATGCGGCCATGAATGATGGTGTCGACCTCACTGCCGGGCCGGATGCGTTTAGAGCTTCGCTGGAGCGCAATCTTGTTCATGTCTACGCCCTGGTGCACTATTGCCTCAGTGCCCTGAAGGAGTCGCGGGGAAGTATCATCAACATTGGATCCAAAGTAGCGGAGACTGGCCAGGGCGGAACCTCTGGATATGCAGCATCGAAGGGGGGGCTGAATGGCCTGACCCGTGAATGGGCGGTGGATCTCGGGCGCTTTGGGATTCGGGTGAATGCCGTAATCCCAGCTGAAGTGATGACACCGATGTACCAACGCTGGATTCAAACACTGCCAAATCCAGAAGCAACACTCGCGCAGATTACCAGCACGATTCCCTTTGAACGGCGCTTCACTACGGCCCAGGAAATTGCCGATACCGTGGTCTTCGCGGCGTCACCCCGGTCTTCACACACAACGGGTCAGATTCTCTACGTCGACGGCGGCTACACCCACCTTGATCGCGCGGCTACCGTGCGTGATCTTGGTTAAAAAAGGATCAGGGCTCTACAATTTCCGAGGCGCTCTCGTCGCTTTCGTCGCTGACCGGCGCTGCGTTTTTCTCGATCATCGCCTGGAGATCAGCTACTACCTTTCGTGGGCCGACATATTGTTCGCCGACGTAACTATCAGAAAGAACCTCGCCGTCAGGGGTCATCAGGACCAGGCAGGGAATGCCCGGGCCACCGAAATCCTTGAGCTTGGACGAGGCGGCCTTCTTGAACTGGACAGCATACCAAGGCATTTTCTCCTCAATCATGTAGTTGTTCCATTCCTCTTCAGATCGGTCGGAACTCACAAATACCATCTCCATCTCTGGGTGCGTCGCTTTCGTCTCATTATAAAACTCGACGAGGTCTGGAGTGAACTCGCGACAAGGGCCACACCAGTGGGCAGAAAAATAGACGGCCAGATATTTGATCGCAGCGGGTTGTGCAAACTCCGTCTTTTTCACCTTGCCGTCGACGATTTTGACGAGGTCGCCTTTCAGGCCATTGAGGATCTTTGCGCCAGTGGTTCCTCCGGTGGCGACGGTGGACGCCTGCTCGCTCAGGAATTTTTGATCGGCCAAACTCAGTTTGGCGATCGGAACTACCAGCTCTTTGCCGTCTTTTTTCTTCAGGATGGCGTTGTCCGAATGCACCCGCACCAGCTCTGCCTCGATCGTTGTTCCTGCGACACTGGTCCACTCACGTCCGGAACTCGTGCCTAGGAAACATGCCGACGCTAAGATTCCAGTGGTTGTGCAAGCAGCGAAATGTTGGAGGGAGAACATTTTGGACCCTCGGGCTCCACGGAAGCACCGTCAATTTGTCTCGCAGGGCAACAACGGTTCGGAAACCTTTAGCACACAAAAAAGCAGACACCCGAAGGTACCTGCTTTCAAATGTTTATGGCTATAACAGCCTGTAACCGCCGTTACGGAAGAATGACTGCGTCGATGACGTGGATGACGCCATTTTTCCCTACGATGTCAGTTTTCACAACCGTCGCTCCATCTATGGTAACCACGCCGTCGGTCACTTTAATTTCAAATTCTTTAGCGTTGACTGTCTCGACTTTGCCGGGTTTCACGTCGGCTGCCATTACTTTGCCCGCCACCACGTGATAAGTGAGAATTCCGGCGAGTTTCTTTTTTGCTTCTGGCTTCAGCAGGCTTTCCAGTGTTCCTTCAGGGAGTTTGCCGAAGGCTTCGTCCGTAGGGGCGAAAACGGTGAAAGGTCCGTCGCCGCTCAACGTTTCGGCCAATCCAGCTGCCTTTATTGCTGTTACCAGCGTTTTGAAGGACTCATTGCCTCCTGCGATTTCTACAACTGTCTGTTGAGCGGCAGGCTTCTCTTTCTTTTGATCCGCGTTTGAGGAAATTGCGAATGCCCCAATGAAGGCTGCGGAGGCGAGTGAAAGTGCGATTGTTTTTTTCATATTAGGTGCGAATTTTTTCTTGTTTGTCTCCACTGAGGCGTCATTGCCGGCAATGGGTTCACTTCATTATTACGCACTCAGTTCTGATTAGGTTGCGTCTAAATACTGTCTATATTTTTGATTCCGCACGGGATGACTATTCATCAGCATCGAGCAACCACTCGAGTGGGAAAGATGCATGCTTGATCGACTTGCGTTCGCCCTCCGGTGTCGGCACGAAATAGCTGTAGGTAGCGTGCAGGTGACCGTCCTGAGTCTGAATGATCGAGGGGTAGTGGAAGCGCCCGTCT
>JAQCER010000122.1 GCA_027618625.1 Verrucomicrobiota bacterium | reverse complement strand
AGTAAGTCGACTTCGATGATGCGTGAAGCCTCGGTGTATGGGCCCAACGGATTCAGCAGTTTCAACGATGGTTACCTCGAGGATTTCTGGACTGTGGTGAATGCAAGCCCTCTGGATAATTTGCCGAGAGACGCTTCCTATGATGTGAATGGCGAGTCCCCCGGTCGATTGAAGCTGACCCTGTCCGCTGACCGTGCGCAGCCTCTCGCTCCGCTTCCCCCGCCGCTGCCAGATCCAGTGACTTATGTGGACCTCGGATCCGTCTGGAGCTTCGATGATTCCAATACCGACTTCGGCACCGCGTTCGCAGCGCCAGATTACGATGACGCTGGCTGGAAGTCAGGGCCGGGATTGTTTGGATTCGAATCCCGCACGCTTCCTGATCCCGCCCTTCAGACGGCCTTGGCCAGAGATTCAGCCAATGGCCTTACGACTTACTTCCTGCGCACGGAGTTTGAATTCACACTCGATCCGGTAGGCTCAGAGATCTCGATCGATGCGATTCTCGATGACGGTGCTCGCTTCTTCCTGAATGGCCAGGAGCTGGGCCGTGTTCGATTGCCGGGAGGCGATATCGATGCCTCGACGGTAGCGACGAAGGTAGATGAGGAAGGCGTGGTCGAGGAAGATCTCATCGTCGCCGACGGCTCGCTTGCACTCAAGAGCGGAACCAACGTGCTCGCCGTCGATCTGCACAATGATAGCGCCCGCAGCTCGGACGCAGTTTTCGGCATGCGGGTGAACATCGCCGCCCGCGAAGTATCGCAGGGGGGTGGTGGACTGCCTGCTCCGCAGCATCCCCTGATCTGGCGCGACATGCCTGCCGGTGACTTTGCTCTCGTCACCGATTTCGAAATCACCAATCGCCAGTTCGATCAATTCATGACCGGACTCATGATATCGACTACCGAAGCCAATGCTGATTACCGCTATGCCTACGGCAGCCGCGACGGGCGCACCTTGTCAGCTGTTAGAATTAATCCGAATGGGTCTGTGGTAACTCTGAACGCGCTCGACTACAGCGGCACGGATAGCCTGACGGTAAGGATCGTGCGTTCCGGTAATACCTTGGAGTTCGAGTGGCGGGAAGACGGATCGTGGAACACTCAGTTTTCCATGCCGCTGCCCGCAAATTCGAAGGTGCACAAAGGCGGTATTTTTGCTTCTACCGACGCGGCTATTGGATTCATCGTGGACTTCGAATACGTGATGCTCGTCGATCCATCGCTCGGCCAGCGATCCGCCCTTGCCAAAGTTCTGCAAGTGTCGGAGCTGATGTACAACCCAGTCGGTGGCGATGCCTTCGAATTCATGGAGCTTCAAAATGTCGGTGCACAAGCCATCGACCTGAACGGCATCCGCTTCCTCGATGGTGAGCCCTTTGGCGAACTGACACTTGGTCAGCTCACGCTGGCCCCCGGAGCCTACGGCCTGCTGGTCAGTGACACCGCCGCCTTCCGCGAGCGTTATGGCAATGGTCTCGACCCCAGCATTCTGGGCGAATGGTCCGGGGGAAACCTCAGGAATAGCGGTGAAACCATTACCCTGGTGGATGCCGCGGGAGCGACGATTCATTCGTTCCTCTATGAAGATTCCGCCCCTTGGCCAGCAGAAGCCGACGGTGATGGCCCGTCGTTGGTGCTTGTTAACCCGCAGTCCGCGCCGGATCACGGCAATGCGAGCAACTGGCGCGCCAGCGGTGCCGTCAATGGCTCCCCCGGAGCTGAAGATTCCGGCCCCGATCCGGGATTCCTGAGCTTTGCCTTGGGAGCAGACCTGCTCGGAGTGCCAGTGGAGAGCCTCACATCCGTTGCGACCACCACATCAGGCGGCGCCGAATACCTTGCCTTCACCTACGTGCGCCGCACTGATGCTCCTGGAGTGACCTTTACGGTTGAAACTTCCGCCGACCTTCAGAATTGGACCGGTGATGGCCAGGTGACAAACCTGTCTACCACTGACAACGGCAACGGCACGACCACCATCTCAGTAGGCTCCCCGCTGACTGTTGGCAACGGCGCAGTGAAATACATGAGACTGCGGGTCAGCCAGGAGTAACTGCATTTTTCAGGCAACCCCCACCCTCATCACATATCACATAGGCTCCCCATCCTACAAGGGATCGCCAATCTTGTGGTTTCGTTTACCAACGGACCTCTAACGAACCGAAGCATCCGCGCTCCCAAGCCTTACTCACCGCCGGACAACTGCAGGATTCGAACATCCAGCTCGCCCTTTACAGGAGCTTCAGGCTCACTGGCGGCGGCGTCCAGTTTCGCCGTGCCTGAGACCATGATCAGCCCCCTTCCAGAACCAAATAGCATTCCAAGCACCTCCACGGGAGTTTTCGACGGTACAAAATCATTGGCTTCACAACTGACGCCCAGCACCAACACATCCCCATCGGTTTCGGTTTTCCCGGTCAGCGCGATCGAGGGTGGTTGCGTTCCCTCAGGCGAGGGAAACTTCGACCACTCGGCGACTGCACCGATCTGTGCAAACTTCACCGCCTCCCCATTGAGCATCATCTCTATCTCGACCTCACCCTGCTCAAGTGGATTGTCGGGCGAATCTCCATACCAGCGGGTGGAAAACTTTGCCTTGGCAGTGCCGATCTCAGTGAAGTAAGGCGGCGATTTTGGCTTGTCCTTTGTCTTCACTGGCCACGCGTCGAGCTCCTTCATCAGCGTCCCGCGGCGCGATCGAACGAACCTTCGAAGCCCAACAACCGCCTTAGAAAACTTCTCGTCTTCCGCTTTCCCAGCCGACAGCAGTTTCTCAAGTCGATCGACATCCGCGAGCACTTCGTCTTCTTTCCAATGCGTCTCCAGAAAGCCGATCATGGTCTTGCGATACAATTCCTGAACCTTCGGCAGCCGATAGAGTCGATTGGCCAGCACCGACTGGCAGTGCACCGACTTCGGCGCGATAAAGAAGGGAGGAATGGGCATGGTCTCGGAAAAGGCCGCGTCAATTCCCCAGGGAATGAAGTAGAACTTCGCGTTGTCCGGCTTTTGATAAACGAAGTAGTTGTTCTGGTTATTGGTGTAGCCGTCCCAGAAGCCGATGAGACTTTCCATCGCCCAGAATTTCACGAAGGCCTCGATGTCCAGCACAGCATCGACTTCGTCATACTGAAGGTCTTCCTTCTCCACAACGGCGCGCAGCTGCTCAAGTGTCGATAACTTGGAGCGCTTGTCCTTTGCTTCGAACTTTTGCATCCAACCATCCAGAAAATCTGTTACGGTGCCTTCGAACAACTCTCCTCCACCATCGCCAAAGGCCCGTTTCAAGAACGGCTTTCGAATCGATTCCACGTTCGAGTAGATCCCGAGCGATCTACCGTTAACGGTCACGTTCGCAAAGTTGCACCTCGACGCAGCAGTCCCTGAGTCATTGAACAACTGATAAGCAAGCACCTGCGTCATGTTACTCGGATCCTGCTTGTTGTTGTTCAAGGTGAGCCCGTCGAGACCACCGACAGAATCCTGCTTCTGGTATTCAGAGAAGTTGACCTTCAGGGACGGCCGCACCTTGTCAAGTGACCCGATGAAGCCCTTCTTACGAATTCCAACGTTTTCGATACGCATCCCGTCGACAGTGATGTTCGCCTTCACATTGCTGTAGGGCGACTTCGCAATCGTTTTGCCCAATGCATCGGGAAAGGATCGCGTCTGCGCGCAAAGCTTGTCCCACTCATCATCGGGAACTTCGATTTCAACCTGAACAATGTGCTCGGGACTGAAGAGCTTATCTGCAGTCAGCTCTTGCTCGTCTGCAGTAACACCAGTGTTAAGCGACAAGAAAACACCGACGATCGCGGCAATGCGGAAATTGGTCATAGTGTTAGAGTAATAATCTTGACGCTCTACGCTGCAGGAGAGGCCTCAGGAGTCGCCGCAGGAGTGGCCTCAATCGACGCAGAAGAGATGTGCGGAGCCACGGAGGAGGAGACGTCCTCCGCCTAAGGGAACCGGGGTGGCTAGGATTTGCTCGCCCATGTCGTTCTCGCCAAGGATCTCAAAATTCTCGCCGATGCGGGCAGCGAAGACCACGCCGTCTTCCCGAGCTGCGTAGAGGATGCCACCTGCAATCACGGGTGAGGCGTAGTAGGCATCTGACTCGCGAGGAAACTCTGCCTCCCAATGCGGTTTACCGGTCACCGGGTCGAGGCAGACGACCTTTCCCTTGTGCCGAAGCAGGTAGACGCGCCCCTCATAGGCCACGGGACTGGCGACGAATACCCCAAAATCATCGCGCTCCCAAGCACGATGGGTTGCAGAAACATCGCCTTCACCTCCCAAGCGGACAGCATGTACGCCCGCTTGCTGGCGATCATCACGGCCGACAGGAACGATGACATTTCCACCAGCGATCACTGGCGTCGCGATAGGAGGCCAGAGCGTGTTGGAATCGGGATTGAATCCTGTGCAGGACCAGAGCAGCGAACCATCGTCAGCAGCGTGAGCGGTAAGGCGGTCGGAACACCAGACGAGCATGGCGTCGCGGTCACCGTGGCGGAAGGGTATGGGCGAGGAGTACCCGTGGTCGTTCTCGGCAGGACACTCGTAGTCACGTTCCTTCTTCCAGCGGATCTCACCAGTGGCTTTGTCGAAGCCCGCGATCCATGAGTCGCCTCCGTGAAGACGTGCGAGGATGAGAAGCTCGCCAATTAGAATCGGCGAGCTGCCCTGATCCCAGTAGAGTTCTTCCGCGCCGAATTCCTCAGTCAGGTTTCGTTGCCAGCGGATCTTCCCGTCCGTTTCCAGCGCTACGAGATTGCCGCTCTTGAAGTAGACGAAAACGCCCTTGCCGTCGGTCACTGGCGAGGCGTTGCTACTGGTCCCCAGCGTCTTGTGCCTGGGTGCGTCTTCCTTGCCCAGACGGGTTCGCCATAGCTCCTTCCCTTCATGGTTAAAAGCGAGTACAGCGTCTACGCCAGCGTCTGGCGAGGAGACGTAGATTTGGTCGCCCCAGATGATTGGACAGGATGCGCCCTTACCTGGAAGTGCGACCTTCCACGCAACCTTATCGGAACTCCACTTGGTCGGATAATCTTTTCCCGCCCGACTACCGTCAAAGGCGGGGCCACGCCACGATGGCCAGTCTTCAGAAGCCGAAGCTACTGATAACGAGAAGAGGGTGGTAACGATGAAGCTTGCAGTAAAGTGGCAGCAAATGCTGAGACGGCCGCTTTTACAATGGAGGGGCAAACGGGTTTTCATGCTTGTGATCATTCCACGTGAAACAGGCAAGGGAAGTACAAAATGTGGGAGTCAGATCTATTTTAGCCACAACAGCGGCGAGTTTGCTTGCGCTGGCGCACCCGATCGACGCCCCTTACTCAATCACTTTCATGACACCATTCATGGTGCCGAAGTGACCGGGGTAGGTGCAGACGTAGATGTAGTCGCCGGGAGTTATGGGTGCGAACAAGGTGAGGGTTTCCGATTTGCCTTTGCCGATGATGGGAGTTCCGGCAAGCACGCTGGGGAGTTCCGGGATGTAGTTTTTTCGGACCCCTTCTTCTGCTGGCAGGGCGACCATTTGCGCTGCGGCCATGCCAATTTCCTGCAGGGCTCCCGGGGTGCCGATGACGAGGTTGTGATCGAGATCATCGTTGTTTTCGAGTGGAATCTTGAGGGGTTGGCCGGCGCGGACGGTGATCTCTTTTTGATCATAGAGCAGCGAGGAAGGGATGGCATTGATGGTGATGTTGCTCAAAGCAAACGGCTTTAACGCGTCGGGCCATTCCTGCTGCGGGATCAGGTTCAATGCTTCGATCGCAGCGAACCGGCGCTCGCTACGATGAGACGCATCAAGGATATTCTTGCCGAGCAACTTGAGGGTCGAGGCCCGCTCGAACGGGATATGGGCAATCGCCAGGAAGGCTGCTCTGCGGGTCGCGTCGTCCTGATATCGGAGCATGTCTTTCCGGATCGGATCGTAACATGCCTTCAGGGTCTCTTCGTGATCAATGAGCAACAGTGAAAGATAAACATCCCGATCTGGCTGGCCAGTGAGCGAGGCAGCGCTCATGTTGCCTTCCGCCACGGTGAGGCCAGCGAGAATCAGGTGCCGAATGTTCTCAGTCGGGGCGGAGCTGGCGAACTGTGTCAGCTGTAACAGGTGGCGCTGGATGTCCGCCGGATCGGATTGCAGGAGCAAGGGACGCAGCGCTTCGACAGCGCCATCCTCGGCAGCTTTCAAGTTGCCGATGGCATCGACAAGGATTCTGGCGCGGCTGAGATTCTTCTCCTTCATCGCCGCCTCCATGGCGCGTTGCTTTTCTTCGAGCGAGCAATCTGGACGACGCAGGATGGTCTCGGCCACCAGCGGGTCCATCGGCATCGCCATGAGTTCTTCCCTTGGGATGATCTTCAGGGCAAAGCGACGCCCCAGGTCGGACGTTGGTTCTCCGTACTTCGCCAGTGCTTTCAACGTTTGCCGGATAGCAGTGCGCATGTTGGCGTCCATGGGCAAGGTGGAGGCGTACACAGCAAGCTCGCTGGCCTCTGGTGACTGCAAAAAGCCGGTCGCAGTGACAGCCTCGAGACGCACACGCTCACTCTCGTCCACGATGTGTTTCGCCAGCAGTTTGATTCCTTCATCATCAGTGATGGTATCGGCAACCAGCCAGTGCCGAATCACTCGCACTGCGGCAGCGCGGGCCATTGGTTCATCGAGGCCCAGCACATGATTCAGCAAATCCTTGTTGACGATGTCGCGACCTTCGTAGACCCACAGGGCTTCGGTGAGCAGGTGCGCGTATTCAGGATCCTGCTTGTCCAGTGCCGCGACCCATTTCTCCAGAGCAGGCATGACTTCACTCGCGGCACCTTTTTGCAAAAAGCGACGCGCCCAGTGCCGCACATGATCTTCCGGTTCGCGCAGGAGTTCCAGCAACCGCTCTGGCGATTCGCCGCGAATCTTCGGCATCTTCAGCAGTGGTCTGCCCGTTGCCGTGATGCGCCAGATGCGACCGTGGGAATAATCGCGATTCACCTCGTTCCTGGAAAAGAACATGTGGCCGATGCGCGGATTGCAGAAGTCGAGAATGTAAAGCGCGCCGTCCGGCCCGAAGGCCGAAGCAACCGGGCGGTAAGTTGAGTCACTTGACTGGATCAAATCCGGTAATGCCTCGGTGCGCCAGCCGGAGCCTTCCTCGATCAGGCGGTCCCAGCGCGTTCCCTGGATGCACTGGTTGTTGAGATGCGTGCCCTGCACATCGTCTGGGAAGTGGCGACTTGAGACGATGACATTGCCGGCCATCGGGCGTCCGCGCTTGAGCATGGAAGCGGGAGGAATGATTTTCGCCGGATAGTCGAAGGCAGTGATGACGGCGGCAAAATTGTAGTGATTCCCATCTGATGCATCCGAGACCACGCTCTGCCCCCAGCGATCGAACGCGATTCCCCAGGGATTGTTGTAGTCGCGGTGGGACATGACATCGAACCGCTGGGTGCTTGGCTTGAAGCGATGCACTGCGGCGTCTCGCGATCGCCGCGGCCCATAGGGAGTTTCGACCTGGGTGTAAAGGAATACGCCTTCGTTGAAGTAAAATGATCCATCCGGCCCCCAGGTGAATGCCGAGGTCGAGTGATGACTGTCTTCGACAGAGAACCCCTGCAGCAATACTTTCTTGCTGTCCGCCTTGCCATCGCCATCGGTGTCCTGCACGAACCAGATGTTCGGTTGTTGCGCCAGATAGACACCATCGGTATCCAGCGCGAGCCCGGTTGGGATGAGCAAGTCATCAAGGAACACCGTGTGCTTGTCGGCCACACCATCGCCGTT
>JAQCER010000121.1 GCA_027618625.1 Verrucomicrobiota bacterium | reverse complement strand
ATACCAAACTCTGTGGAGCATGATCCATTTTTTGGAAAATGAATCTATTTGCGTGCCGCATTAATAGTAGGCGTTGCACTGCTGATGGATTCCGTGGGACTGTCACCAGCGCTTGGCACGTTTGTTGCCGGGGTGATGCTCGCCAGTAGTGAGTTTCGGCACGAACTTGAAAGCGATATCGAGCCGTTCAAGGCATTGTTGCTTGCGGTATTCTTTATCGCCGTTGGGGCAGGAATCGACTTCGGGCTCATCGCTGCCGAGCCGGTGACGATCGGTGTAATGGTGCTGGCACTGGTGACTCTGAAATTCACCGTGCTCTACGTTCTCGCCAGGATATTCGGTTTGTCCAAAGACCAGCAGCTGCTGTTCGCCGCCGCTCTCGCGCAAGGCGGCGAGTTTGCGTTCGTCCTTGGAGGCTTCGCAGCAGGGCGGGGGATTATTGGCGAGGAACTGGCAGCGCAAATGATGGCCGCAGTTGTGCTTTCGATGGTTCTAGCTCCGCCGTTGCTGTTGCTTGTGCAGCGTGTGTTGCTGCCGCGCATCGGGACACGTGCGGTCGATGATGCAGGGCGACCTTCCGATGTGGAGAACGACAAATCCAGGGTGTTACTTGTCGGCTTTGGACGTTTCGGTCACCCGATTGCCCGACTATTGCGAAGTGCGGGTTGCATGCCGACTGTGCTTGAGCTCGATAGCGATCACGTCGATTTTCTGCGGCGCATTGGGTTAAAATGTTACTATGGCGATGCCACCAGGATTCCGCTGTTGAAAGCTGCGGGTGCAGCGGATGCCCAGATTCTTGTGATCGCGCTCAACAGCGAAGACCAGTGCATGCGAATCATCGAGAGCTGCCGTAAGCACTTTCCTCATCTCACTATTTTTGCCCGCGCCTGTTCCCGCCATCACGCCTATCAATTACACGAGATCGGAGTGAAATTTTTCATCGAGCAGCTCGGATCATCACTCGATTGCGCTATCGCTACGCTGAAGGAACTGGGGCATAAGACCGATCATGCAAAGGACGCAGCGCGGCGCTTCAAGGAGCATGAACTCGCAGTGATCGAACAGATGGCGCCCTACCGCGATGACGAAGAAAGCTACGTGGGAATGGTGAGGCAGAACCTCCAAGATCTCGACAGTCTGTTGCACAATGCGCCCCTGCCCGTCAGGGGGCAGATTCCTGCGGAGCCCCGTGAGTCATAGTTTGTTGCAATTGCTTTTTTGAGCTTTTCGTCGAGACCAAGATCATCATAGAACACATTTTATATGGGAGACATCATCGCAGCGAAGGAGCGCGTTCGGGAATTGACGGCCGCCCTGGAACGTCATAACCACCTTTATTACATAGAAGCGCAGCCGGAAATTTCAGATCATGAGTATGATCGGATGTTGCGGGAGTTGGCTGATATCGAGTCGGAGTTTCCCGAGTTGCTCAGTCCGAACAGCCCGACGCAGAGGGTAGGGGGAGAGCCGCTTCCAATGTTCACGCAGATCGCTCATCCCGAGCGGATGATGAGCCTCGACAACACCTACAGCGAGGAGGAAGTGGTCGAATGGTACAACCGGCAAAGGAAGGTGATCGGCGGAGATTTCGAAACGATCATCGAGCCGAAGGTGGATGGAGTGGCCGTGGCGATTCGTTATGAAGGAGGATCTCTGAAGTATGCGGCGACTCGTGGCGACGGGCGGACGGGCGACGACATCACTCAGAACGTGCGAACCATCCGATCGCTTCCGCTCAACCTGCCCGCTGATGCGCCGCAGACCTTCGAGGTGCGTGGGGAGATTTTCATGCCGAACGATGGCTTTGCGAAAATGAATGCGGCGAGGCTCGAAGCGGGCGATACGCCATTTGTAAATCCACGCAATGCAACTGCTGGCTCGCTGAAACAGTTGGATCCCAAAGTGGCAGCGCAACGTCCACTCGACATCATTTGTCACGGGTTCGGCCAACTGGAGGGATTCGACTTGGCTACGCAGGATGACTTTCGCGACCTCTTGCAAAAAGCTGGTCTGCGTGGTGGTGACGTGCGTTGGAAGGCGGAAAATTCCGATGAAATTCTGACTGCCATTCGTGAGTTGGATGTCAAACGTCACGACTTGCCTTATGAAACTGACGGTGCAGTGGTGAAGGTGTTTTCGATTGCTACGCAGAAGCAACTGGGCAGCACATCAAAGGCTCCCCGCTGGGCGGTGGCCTTCAAGTTCCAGGCTGAGCAAGCGCAGACCAAAGTAATATCGATCGACATTCAGATCGGGCGCACGGGAGTGCTGACACCTGTGGCGAATCTTGAACCCGTCTTCGTCAGTGGCTCGACCGTTTCCCGCGCGACGCTGCACAACGAGGAAGAAATCCGCCGCAAAGATATCCGTGTGGGCGACTGCGTGATCATCGAGAAAGCCGGCGAAATTATTCCGGCGGTGGTCGAAGTGAAAACTGAGCTGAGGACGGGCGAGGAGGTCGAGTTCGTCATGCCGACCGAGTGCCCAGGCTGCGGCACGCCTGTGGTAAGGGATCCCGTGCAGGTGGCAGTGCGCTGCCCGAATCATCAATGTACGGAGCAAGTGAAACGCCGTCTGCGACACTACGCGCAGCGCGGGGCCATGGACATTCAGGGGCTCGGCGATGTGATGGTCGATATCATCGTCGATGCAGGCCTGGCAACCGATGTCGCGGATCTTTACGATCTGAAGTTCGAGGATCTCATCAAGCTTGAGCGACAGGGCCAACGCAGTGTCGAGAAGCTCCTGGATGGTATCGCGGCCAGTAAACAACAGCCACTCTGGCGCATGATGTTTGGCCTGGGAATACTCCACGTAGGGAGTTCGTCGGCGCAGTCACTGGTCGGTCATTTCAGCTCTATTGATGCAATCCGCGCAGCGACGCTTGAGGAGCTGGAAGCCGTTGACGATGTCGGGACGATCGTCGCGACGAGCATCATCGACTACTTTGGCAGTGAAGAGAACATGGCGATGATCGAGCGATTGCGCGCTGCTGGCCTGCCGTTTGAAGCTGCGGCACCCGAGCCCGCTGTCGGCGGGGGCTCGGCAAAGTTTGCAGATACCACATGGGTAATCACTGGCACTCTCAGCGAAAGCCGCGAGGGCATCGCCGATACCATACGTGCGCAGGGTGGCAAGGTGACGGGCAGCGTGAGCAAGAACACCACCTACCTGCTGGCAGGCGACAAGGTAGGCAGCAAGATGGAAAAGGCGGAGAAACTGGGCGTGAAAGTGCTTTCGGAGGAAGAGTTTCGTGCAATGTTAGGCGAGGACGTTGCCAGTTGAATGAATCACGTGCCAACCTGTTGCCGGGCGAAGGTGAGCGCCTGACGGTCTGCCAGTTCATGGAGCGGGCGCTCTATGATCCTGCGGCTGGTTACTACACGCGGAACATCCGATCCGTCGGTGGATCATCGGCGGATTTTGCCACCAGTGCTTCGCTGGATCCCGGGTTCTCAGACGCACTCGCGAATTGGATCGAACACGAGATCTCCACTGCTGGCGATTTACTCTGCGGTGCAGGTGGCAACTGGCACTTGATTGAACTGGGTGGAGGTGCCGGGCATCTGGCATCGGGAATTCAACGGGCGCTCGGCTGGAGTGGCCGACGCCGCACGCAATATCACATTGTCGAAGTCTCGCCAGTGCTGCGCGAGGCGCAGAGCAGCACACTCGGACGGAAGGCGCGCAAGATTACCTGGCACCGCAGCATCGAGCAAGCACTCAGCGCAGCAGGTGGTCGCGCGATCATTTTTTCCAATGAATTTGTCGATGCCTTCCCGGCCACGGTGGTGCAATGGGACGCCGGGTCCGATGCCTGGCAAGAAGTGTATCTGGAAGGTCGCGGGAGAGGGCGGATGGCAGAGGTGCTGCTGCCTTTGTCCGCCGAGTGCGCAAATGCTTCCGTGGTGTTCGATCGTGCGCGATGGAATTCCCTGCCTTTGGTGGACGGCCAGCGCTGTGAAGTGTCCTTTTCCTGGCGCTCCTGGTTGACGAACTGGTTGCTCCAGGTAGATGCGGTATCGTTGCTCACGATCGACTATGGTGACACATTTCCTGAACTCTACCGCAGTCGTCGCAACGGAACGTTGCGTGCCTACAGGCAGCATCAGCGACGGGAAGGAGTCGAAGTTTACGCTGACGCTGGATTTCAGGATCTCACAGTAGATGTCAATTTCACCGACCTCCAGCATTGGGGTGAAACCGCAGGGCTCGAAACTGCAACGTTCGAAACTCAGCGAGAATTTCTCGATCGCTTCGGCAATGTTTCGACCGATCGTGAGCCGACGCCGGCCGCGGCGTTCCTTCGCGATCCTTCAGGCGCCGGTGAGGCATTCCGAGTGCTCTGCCAGCGTAAGCACTGAGGCGGAGATCGGTCGGCATCGACATTGAACTTTGGCCTTTATTGAGGATGCGTTAGAGGCTATATCGCTGGTTCTTCCCATGGATTTCAAGAAGCTTCCCAAATGTTCATTGAGTTCTGATCTGAGGATTCTACTGATACCGGCTATTGCCCTCTCGATCGTTCTTGCACAGGGGGAGGACTGGCCGCATTTCCTCGGGCCACGTGCGGATACTTCGGTTCGTGAAGAAGGTATCCGCACGCGATTTCCCGATTCCGGATTGCCCTTGCTTTGGAAACAAGCTGCTGGCGGTGGCTACTCAGGGCCCGCCGTTGTCGACGGACGTGTTTTTGTCATGGATCGACTGGCGGAGCCCTACGATCCTGGGATAGTCGACGGCAACGTGAACTTCATCCGTGCGGACATTCCGGGTAAGGAACGCGTCCGCGCGCTCGATGCCAGTAGCGGCGTGATGCTGTGGGAACACGTTTACGATTGCCCTTACTCCACGGTATTTACCTACGCGATAGGCCCTCGCTGCACGCCGACGGTTGATGGCGGACGCGTCTATACGCTGGGCGCGGAAGGTGATCTGCTTTGCCTCGAAGTCTCAGATGGAAAGGTGCTATGGTCGCGCGATTTAAAGAAAGACTACGCTTTGGAGATTCCCGAATGGGGTTGTGCCGCGCATCCACTGGTGCATGGGGATTTGCTGATCTGCATCGTCGGCGGCGAGGGGTCGACGGTGGTCGCCTTTGACAAAGTGTCAGGTGAAGAGCGCTGGCGTGCATTGTCTGCGTCGAAGCCTGGCTATTGCCCGCCAATTGTGGCCACGATCCACGGGCTCAAGCAGCTCCTCGTCTGGCACGGCGACGGAGTGGCTTCGCTCGATCCTGCCGATGGGGAACTTCGTTGGTTTGTCGAGATCAAGCCGCTCTATGGCATGGCCATCGGCGCGCCGCGAGTGCATGAGAATCTTGTGCATGTCATGGGCTTCAAAGGCGTGTCTGCCGCGATCCAAGTTGCCAAAGACAATAGGTCTGCCGAGCTGAACTGGGGGCCAGACTTGCGCAAGGGCGTAGCCGGCGTGCTCAACACTGCGCATCTCGACGCTGCGGGATATCTCTACTCCGCCGGGGGGCGAGGCTTGTTCCAATGTGTGGACATCCGCACCGGCGATTGCCTGTGGGAAACGCCCGCGCCCTTGCAGAATCGACAGGAAGAGCGCACGGGTGCCTGGCCGTCTGCCTTTACCTTTCCTCATCCGGCCAGTGGTAGGACGTTCGTCTACAACGACCATGGCGAATTCATCAGCGCCGAGCTTTCCCCAAACGGCTATCGCGAAATTTCACGTGCCTCATTGATCGAGCCCACACATCCAGTCGGTGGGCGAATGTTAGTGTGGTCGGCACCGGCTTTCGCCAATCGCCGGATCTACCTGCGCAACGACCGTGAAATCCGCTGCTATGACTTGTCCGCTGCGCATTCTGATTGCGCTCTTACTGAGACTTTGTTAGACGTGCAGCAGCGATTTGTCGACGAAGGAGCCTGCCTTTCCAACGTATTCCGTCTCGCCCGCAACGGTGAAGTCGTCTACCAGCATGCGATGACATCCCTCAGGGAAGGGGACCGCCCGATCACGGATGGCACCTTGTTCCCGATCTGGTCGATGACAAAACCGATTACTAGCGTCGCCGCGATGATCCTGCACGATCGCGGCACTTTTCAACTCGATGATCCCGTCGCCAACGTCCTGCCGCAGCTCGCTAAAGTTCGCGTGCAGTCTGCGGACGGCAAAACGACCCAGCCGCTCGAAGTCCCGATCACTTATCGCCATCTTTTGCTGCATACGTCGGGAATCTACGGCTACGATGGTTCCTTCGATGAAGAAGGCACGTGGAAATCGATCATGGAATGTGACGACCTCGACGCTGTGATCGAACTACTGGCAAAGAAACCTCTTAAGCATCAGCCCGGCGAGCACTACACCTACGGCATGAGTACCGCGGTGCTCGGCGCTGCCATCGAGAAACTGACCAGCAAGCCCCTTGATGTGATCTTTCGAGACACGCTCTTTACGCCGCTCGAAATGCGCGATACCAAATTTTCTCTCACACCACAGGACCGCGAGCGCTTTCAGCCGCTCTTCGTCAAGGCAGACGATGGTTTTCGCCAGGGAACGCGCGCCGAAGACGAACTTCACTATGCACCCGGCAGCCGCCTTTTGCTAGGCGGCGAAGGCCTTGTATCAACTTTTGCCGACTACGGGCGCTTCTGTCAGATGCTTGTCGATCGCGGGCGTGCCCCTGATGGCAGCACCATTCTTGCCGAAGATACACTCGCACTCATGCTCAGTGATCAGCTCGGTGACGTCCCCGGATTTGCAGATTCTGACGATGGTTACGTGCTGGGCTTCGGCTTTCACATCCTGAAAGACGCCAGCAAAGAAGGGTCCGGCGCTCCCGCTGGCATCTTCGGTTGGGGCGGCTATCACACCACCCACTTCTGGATCGATCCTGAGAAAGCCCAGTACGGCCTTTTCATGACTCGGCGCTACCCGTTTTATAACGATGCTCCAAAGCGGTTGCAAGAGGCTGTTTATTGAAAGTCGCGTTTCACGTTTTGGCGAGAAATATGCTCAGCCGAACTTACGGATTACTGGTTTTCAACTAGAGCACAATTGACGACCCAGATCTGGCGATCGGTGTTTTGCTGGTTGTTCGTCTTGATCACGAGCTGGTTTTCCCCTTTGTTCAATGGGATCGGGAGCATTGCGGTGTCGAAGCCATTGGCGTGATCAAGCGTGGTCAGCATGGTTCCATTGAGCCAGACGGTCGCCCAATCATCGAACGCGAGTCGCAGCGTGGCCTGACAGTTCGTGTCGCTGTGCAATGTCGTCCGCGCATAGAATGAGTGCCCCTCCGGTGGATAGGGTGGGCGATGCTGAACGGTGTGCTCCAGTCGCAGCCAGCCACGTTCACTTGTCAGTTTGTGGAGTGGATAGTCGGTCGAACCGATTTTGATGATTTCAGGGAGCGTGGGCTGCGAGAGCTGTCGAATCACTTCGTCGGCAGGCTGTTGGAATGCAGCGATGTCTGCTCCATCAGCGAATAATCCGACGGCCACCCATTCGGTTGGCGTATTCACCGTTGGAGCTTTCGACAGTGGAACCTTGTAGAAGTAAGAGACCGCTTCGTAGTCATCGGGCCGCGCATTCGATGTAAACAACAAGGAAGATCGAAACATTACCGGATCAGGTCCAAAGAAACGGTAGAAGACACCATCCTGATCGGTGCGGCCCCGGTTGTCGCGATACGGGCAACCTGCCCACTGCGTCTGATACTGGTTGAATCCCCAGGAAAAACCAAAGTCATCCTCCACATTGCAGCCGCAGATCACATGCGGATCGGTCTCGCCATCGAGCAGCATGCGTGTCCCGCTGTTATGGAAGA
>JAQCER010000120.1 GCA_027618625.1 Verrucomicrobiota bacterium | reverse complement strand
ACCTGCCGAAAATCCGATCGATTGAGCATAGATCGTCTGGTAGCCATTGTAGCGCCAGGTTTCGAAGTCCTTGCCGTCACGGTTGCCACGCGTGACCCGATCAGGGCGACCCCAGGCCAGGAATACACCACTTTTCGGCATCCCTTTTTCAATCTGCCCCTGCCGCACGAGTTCCTGGTGTTCCGTCTTCAGCGCACTGAATTCGCTGCCATTTTTCTCAATCCTCGACTGCACGGTGGATGCACAATTGGAGAACAACAGGGCGGCTGCCAGGGCTGCACATCCAGAACACACTGAACGGCGGCTTTTCTCGAACGGATTTGGGATTTTCATGGGGAGAACTTGAGAAACTGAAATGTTAACATTGGTGAGGGATTCTATGCGCTATGTCAGAGAAATGGCAGCACCATTTCCAAAGCGACAGCGGCATTGCTTCCTGTGTGATTTGAGTGGAGGGTAGCGCAGAAAGTCACACTACCCAACCATCGTTTCCCACTTCTCTGATCCGTGCAAGACCCCTACGGCCACCGCATTTCCTACCTCCGCGTTTCGATCACAGATCGATGCAACGAGCGTTGCCGCTACTGCATGCCCCAGGAGCTGCAGGAGTGGCTGCCACGGGACGGCATCCTTACCTACGAGGAGATTCTGCGAGTCGTCCGCATAGGCGCAGAATTGGGCGTCAAAAAGGTGCGCGTCACCGGTGGTGAACCACTGGTTCGGCGCGATGTAGTGCCTTTCCTCAGAGAGCTGTGCTCCATCGAAGGGATCGATGATGTCGGCATCTCTACGAATGGAACATTGCTCGCTGCTCCGGATGCCGAGGTCCCGAACGAGTTACGGCCCGTGACCATGGCGGAGCGCCTGGTGCAGGCGGGAGTGCGCACTTGCAATGTCTCGCTGGATTCCCTGAACCAGGAAACCTACGCTCACAATACAGGGCGAGATTTCCTGCCGCGCGTGCTCGATGGGTTGAATGCAGCACTTGCCGCTGGGTTCGAATCGGTGAAATTGAACGCCGTCCTGATGAAGGATCAGAATGAACACGAGCTGCCACAGCTGGTCGATTTCGCTCACGAGAAAGGAATGCTGCTGCGCTTCATCGAACTCATGCCCGTCAGCACACGCGAGATGCTGCACGACGACAATTTCCTGGCCACAGGGTCGGCGAAGAAGTTGCTCGAAGCCCATTTCGGAGCACTCGTCCCGGACCCTGACTTTCGCACCAATGGCCCGGCCAGCTACTTTCGTGTCCCAGGACGCGATCAGCGGATCGGATTTATCGGAGCAATGACCAACCTCCACTTCTGTGAAAGCTGCAACAAGCTAAGGCTCACGTGCGATGGAAAACTCCGCCCCTGCCTTGGCAGTTTTCTCGAGTTCGATCTTCTGAAAGTTCTGCGCGAAGGGGCCGATGATGCCGCACTGAAGCAATTCTTTATCGACGTCGTCGAGCGCAAGCCGAAAGAGCACGACTTCCGCAACAACTACCAGCCAAACCGCCGCATGATTGCGATCGGAGGGTAGCCCGCAGAGACCAGTTCACTATCGCATGTATTGCGGAGCCGGGGTCGGCCCTTCCGAGGCACTGGTCCGTCCGCGCTTGGATCCATCACCACTGGTCACCACATCGCCAGCTTCAATCAGCGCCTTCAGCGGCTTGTACTCAAGCGCTTTCGCGGTGACCTGGCCAGTTTTCCCCGGGCCGAGGAACAATTTCTTACCGCCGGGCAGTGGCAGGCTGATGGGTTTGGGAGTGCGGTTCGTGATGTCCATATTCGGTTGGTTCGGCTGGTTGATGCGCACCGTATCACGGACTGGCGACAAATCCAGCGCGACTCGACGGGAGTGTTGTGGTAGCCATACGCCATGAAAGTATCCATTGTCGGCATCGGCAGAGTCGGCTCAACCCTGGCCTACACGCTGTGCATGCAGCGATTTGTGCGAAAGCTGGTGCTGGTGAATCGATCGCCGGAGCCAGCGCTCGGGGATGCTCTTGACCTTGACCACGGGCAGTTGTTTCTGCCGTCGCCCACTGAAGTGATCGCTGGTAATGTTGCTGACACCCACGATTCGGATGTCATCGCCATCTGTGCATCAGTGCCGATGCCCCGGAAAGGGGAAACGGTTGACCGGCTGGCGCTAGGCCCGGGCAATGCCGCGCTTCTGCGTGAGTTGCTGCCACCACTTGCAGCGGCATCACCGCATGCAATCGTCATCCTGTTGACCAATCCTGTCGATGTCCTCACGTGGCTGGCAATCGGTTGGACCGGCTTTCCGCCTTCGCGCGTCATTGGTAACGGCACCTTGGTAGACTCCGCTCGCTTTCGCTGGTTGCTCTCGCGGCAAGTTCAAATCCACCCCGACGACCTGCGTGCCTATGTTCTGGGCGAGCATGGCGACAGCCAGTTCGCTGCCATGAGCATCGCAACAGCAGGCGGTGAACCGATCGACGACACTCCAGAGCGCCGGAAGCTTTTCCAGGACACCATCGAGGCCGGACTGGAGGTCTTTAAACTCAAAGGATACACCAACTACGCCGTCGCCATGGCTGCTGCGGAAATCATTTCGGCGATCGCTCACGACGAGAAGCGAACGATGCCACTCAGCACGCTGATCGACGGTTACTTAGGAGTAGATGACATCTGCCTGAGCCTGCCCGTAGTCGTTGGCAAAGGTGGGATCGAACGCGTGTTCCACCCGAAATTGAACGCGGACGAGCAAGCAGCATTTCTGAGGAGCGCGGCGATCGTGCGTGAATCGATTTCAAGATGCCAGATTTAGTGGATGGTTGCCAGTTGCCAGAATCAACCCACCGCTTCAGGAACAGGCACCCACGTGTAGATGAGCAGGATCTTCGTGCCCTCCGCGAAGTTCCCCTTTGCCGCCAGATCGCATACTGCATCAAAGAGCTTTCCCGTGTAAACGTGTTCAAGGCGAATGGGATGAATCGCCTCGAATGCAGCCATGCTTTCCAGCAGTCTGGCCGACCTTTTTCCGTAGCCGCCAAAGTGGTAATCATGATTGATCTCCCAACATCTTTCGCCATCAAGGCCCAACGCGTCGAGGTGATCCCGGACATCGCGATGCAGGCTGAAACAGCCTCTCAGCACGGAAACACCCAGCGCCCGCTGATGCGGTTGAAGTCCCGCGATGATTCCGGCAAGCGTGCCTCCCGTCCCGACTGGACAGCAAACGACATCAAAGTCCAGGGCGGTCCGCCCCAGTATCTCTGCCGTCCCGCGAACCCCGAGCGCATTCGTCCCGCCTTCGGGAATCGAATAAAAATCGCCGAATCGATCTTTCAGAATTGTCTCGATGTCAGGGTCCGTTTTTCTTCGATACGTCTCCCGGTCCAGGTAATGGAGTTCCATGCCCGCCTCTCTTGCAAATGCCAGCACAGGGTTGAGTGGCAGATGGGCCTCGCCACGAATGACACCGATCGTCTTGAATCCAAAGTGAAGGCCCGCGGCAGCGAGGGCATAGACGTGGTTCGAGTAGGCTCCGCCAAAAGAAAGGAGCATGTCTTTCTCCTGCTCAGCCGCTTCGAGCAGGTTGAACTTCAGCTTTCTAAACTTGTTACCCGAGAGGAGCCCGCTCCCAAGCTTGTCTTCCCGCTGAACAAAAAGCTCAAGACCACGGCTCCGAAAAACCTGATGATCAACCCGCTCGACTGGAGCCAGGTCGTGTTCAAAATAGGACTGCACAAGTTTCAGACGATCAGACACTGCCACGGAAAGTAGAACCTCATTCCCTGGCGACAACAAAAAACCGCACAGGTGGCGAACGCGCTGAGCAGGAAGCGTCGAAGCGTTTCTCTAGGGACGAATCTACCGAGGAATTTCGTCGCTCGCCGTGGCTGGCTGCATCATCGTAGAGGAATCCTGCGGGATTTCTCAATCTACCATCCAATCATCATTGGCCTACTCCGCGCACCAGCAAGCCCTTTTCTCCCAGGCAATCTTCGACAGCTTGCTGCACTCTGAATTACTGGTCACCGACCTTCCCGTTGCAACAAGGTTTGATCGATCTCTTCTCGCTCTGCCTGCTGACCGAACCGTTCTGAATTTTGCGCAAAAGTTAGGGCATCTCTTCGAAGATGCACTCGCTGCAACCGTCGACGCCTCTTGCGGACTTCGCCTTATCGATCAAGGCGTGCAGTTCACCGGCAGCGCTGGCCAGACCCTCGGCGAATTGGATTTCCTGATCCTCGATCAAGCGCGGCAACAGCCCATTCACCTCGAACTGGCAATCAAGTTCTACCTCGCCCAGAAGGACGCAGACGGAATCATGCGCTTCCCTGGCCCAGACCCCCGCGACAACTGGCCACGGAAATTGAAACGACTCACCGAACACCAACTACGTCTGAGCGACGATCCAGCAATTCGCCATCTTCTCTCCGAACGATTCGGTATCGAGAACATAGAGGTAGCGCACCTCATCTACGGCTGCCTGTTTGATCACATCGACGCCAATCCAACAACCTGCGCTCCCGCGATGAGCATTCACTGCCGACGCGGCAGATGGCTTCGTGTATCAGAGATCAGCGCCCGTTACAACGCCAGCGATGCAGTAACCGTTCTCCCAAAGCCCCTCTGGCCAGTTCCCATCTCTGACTCTCTCCGCACCGAGCTGCCAAGTTGCCCGGTGTCAGAATTGCTCAAAGCAGCGGAGCAACGCTGCGTCATGTTTGTGACGCCAGACACCTCGCTGCCCATGTTCCTGGTGCCTTACCCTTCCCCAGAGCCGAGGAACCACACCACAAAAGATGACGCCGTGGATGCGCATCCCTTTGTTTGCGAATCATGAGGAAGCGCGAGAAGTTCGAGGATGATCTGTTGGCTCCAGATTCGGAGATCTATGACTTCGACGTCTTCTTCTGGCCGGACATGACAACTGGCAGAATCGAGATCCGATCTGACATTCCGCAAGAATCGCAGCGACGCGCGGAATGTACGCTGCGCCTATACGGGCTCAACGATATCAACAATAAGGGACATTGCGCACAGCGGCTGGCAGCACAGGAAAGGCGTAGTGAGTTGCGCGCGGGACATCAATCGCTTTGCCTACCGCGATTTCCTTCAGGCTGGAGAAAAGCGATTACGCGGGGCGCTGCTTCGGAATCTCGACAGCTTGTGCCGCATCACCCGCCCTTCGCAGAACTAGCGAAGCATGCTATCCTTGTCAGCAAGTGAGCATTTCATACACAGTTCTTGGAGAGCCGGGGGAAGACAACGCTCTGCACGTTGTCGTCGATACCGGTCAATCGCTGCACCCGCTGCTTTTTGATTGTGGCGAGGGGTGTGCGGCACGGCTGCGAGTGTCGGAATGTCAGGCGATCCAGCACTTGTGCTTCTCACATTTTCACATGGACCACATCGCTGGTTTCGATACGTTCTTTCGCCACAACTACAATCGTCCAGAGTCTCCAGTGAATGTCTGGGGACCGGAGCAAACGATCGATGTCATGCACCATCGCTTCCGTGGGTTCTCGTGGAACCTGCACGATGGACAATCTGGCGAATGGCGGGTGCGCGAAATCCAGGAAACCGCAATCCAGGAAGCCGTATTCTTTACCACTGAGGCATTCGCCAAAGCGCACACGCACACGGGCGATGACAAGAAACTCGCCCCTGAGCGGCGTCGCGCACGCGTGCTCGTGGACGATGCAGCCTTTCAACTGCAAGCCTTCGTTCTCAACCATGGCACGATACCATCGATTGCCTACCGAATCGTCGAACCCGAACGTCGGAACATTGATTCTGCGCGCCTCAGCGATCTCGGCTTCAAACCTGGCCCGTGGTTAAGCAAAGTGACCGATACCAAGGTTGCCGATGCCGAAATCGTGCTCTTGGACAATGTGGCACACCGCATAGGCGCGTTACGCGAGCAACTCGTCGTCAGCCGCCCGGGCGCAAGCCTTGCTTACCTCACCGACTTCGCACTCACCGAGCACGACCGCGCCCCAGTCATCGAATGGTTAAACGGCACGGATACGCTCGTCTGCGAAGCGCAGTATCGGCACGCCGATGCACCGCTTGCGGCCAGGAACTACCACATGACGACACAACTTGTTGGCGCACTCGCCCGCGATGCCGGAGTGGGACAACTCGTTCTCCAGCACGTTTCCAGCCGGTACACGACCACAGAATGGCGAGAGATGCTCGAAGAGGCACGGACAGTCTTTCCAAACACCAGCTTCCCCAACGGCTGGCGCGTGGAGTAAATCTTGCTATCGGGAACTGGGCAGCTCGGACTCCTCGACTTCGACTTTGGCGGGAGCCACTTGCTCTAACAGATACACGAACGCACCCAGAGCATCCCCTTCCTAGTAATCAGAGTGGCATTTCAGGCAATCCTGCCGGGCACGGATCGCCGCCATCATCCGAAAGCAACCGACACCACGATCGGGTGCTTCGGCCATCCACGGCCCCGTCTCTCCCGAATTCATACGTTCGAGGGCCGTTTTTTCAAAGTCGTTCAAAGCTCGCTCCCTGACACCTTTCCTGGCGGATTCGGCGTATGTTTTTTGGGACTCGATTACCTGCTTCTCCTGCGCTGATTCTTCCATTAGCGCCAGGCGATGTTCTTCGACGACGGCCATTGTGGTCGACATGATCACCGGCTGATCATGTTCGGCAATCCCGAGCAACTCTGACTTGTAGATCCGCCACTCACTCGCATCTTCCATCGCCAGGATCTCGTCGGGCATTATCGGCATGGATACCATCCTCCCAATCCCAAATCCAACGGCCTGCAAAAAGCGACGCTCGTTACGATCATGAAGCGGCTGCATTGCAGCGTTGACGTAGACGAGCGAAGAACCCTGCCCGGTCGGTTGATCAGAAACCACCTCCAACGCGGGGATCCTTCCGCTATCGGCCGGACTGGGCACCGCTTCGCCACTACTCCGGGCAGTCTCATCCTTCTGCGCACATCCACTACCAAATGCTGACACGAACACCATCGAACAAAGTAATTTTCTCACGGGGCAAGAGTAGAGCGCTTCGTCCTGGCTGTCCAGACGATAGCGGACGAATTTACACTCCGTTTACATTCTCATGAGATGAGAAAGGCGACACTACTGCTGGAGTGCTTGCGGTTTGCTCTCGGCCTCTGCATCGGGATTGCGATCTTTGTCGAGTGGACGCAGCGGTACGAATGTCAATTTGAGACCTTTGCTCGTCCAGTAGTCGGCCAGTTGCTTCTGCACGATTTCTGCGGACCGGTCTTGCCACAGAGGAGATTGATCGATGGCTAGTCTTCCGTGGCGCCGCGAGCGCCTGGACTGCGCCTTCTCAAGTTCCGTTTTCATCGTCGCCAGATATTCACTGAGCCCGCCGCGACCGCGGGCGGCCAGCTCGAACTGGTAGTGGGTGAGCAACAGGGATGCCGCGTATTTTGCGTAAGCATTCTCTTTGTTGACTCGATTGTCCGTCGCCCATGCCCGTCCGTCCAATTTTGTCAGAGACTCGATCGTTGGCAAAGTGATCGCCTTCCTTCGGTCGTGCAGCCACACGGCTCGCAGATGGTTTACAATGTCGCGGGGGCTCTCGTTGAAGCGGTAACGCCCGGGTGCAAATTGTGCGGCCGACAGATACTCTGCGATTCCCTCGGATAGCCAGAGCGGCAGCAGCACTGAGTTTTCGGCCATCGCCTGGTGGACAAGCTCGTGCACCAGCAGGCGGTAGCGTTGTCTTGGTTCGAGATTCGATCGGTGGCCCTTCGGCTCGATCAAGTATTCCTGACTCACCAGGACTTCGCGACTGCGGGCATCGAAATAGCCGCTCGACCCCGCTGGCCCACCGGCTCTCAGGTAATCTTCATGAGT
>JAQCER010000119.1 GCA_027618625.1 Verrucomicrobiota bacterium | reverse complement strand
TTACTTTAGCCGCGAAAGTGCCGCGGCGAAACATTGACTTGATCCGATCGGAATGCCCCCCAGGTGCCACGCCGCTGGTTGCCCGGGCAAAGATTGACTCATGGTCTGTCGCTTCAGTGAAGGGCTGTGGGTCGCCGATCGAAACGCTGCCTTCGATCTCATTCACGAGTTTTTGCAGGTCACTGTCGGGTTTCGCCAGCTCTGTCCACAGCTGGACCTCACTCATCACCGGTTCGATCGCTCGCGTTTCGCCCTCCGAAAAATGGGAAATGACTGTGGAAACGATTCCCACGGTGACGAAGAAGGAGGCTGCGCCAGTTAATCCAACGCAATCCTCTGTTCTACCGATTGCCGGTAATGTCTTGTGTAGTCAAAGCGTCTAGAATTTATAATTTTTTTGCGACCAAATTACAATATTATTTTCACATCTTGGAACGCCTTTGTCCATTCGAGCATGAAGGATTCATGCATAACCCATTTATTATACAGGTTTTATCCTCTGTCGTCAGGGACAGGAAAATTCGCTCTTAGAGTCCGCCGTCCTTCGGGAATTCGCCGAGATTCTCGATAGTGAGAGGAACGACATCAAAATGACCCGACCAAGGAGGGGCGGACTCCGATCCGGCGTCAGCAGCACAGGTCTGCGGCGGAGCGGCTTCCGCCCGTCGTTGCCTTGTCTTGCAGGGACTAATCCCAGAAGGCGACTTGTTCCCTGATTTTCCTGCGGGAGAACCAGACAAGGATGAATGTGGGAAGGAGCATGCCCCAGAGAACGCCTGCAGCGATCGCGATGACGATCCATATCCTGCCTGCGGAGGCGGCGAATTCTGCTCCTTCGCCCGCCAGCGCCCCAGCAAAGTGTAGCTCATCCATTGCTTTCTGAAACCCAGCCTGGATCGGAATCGTCACCAGTAAGAACGCGATCCTCAGTCCAGCCCATGTTTTGAGAGCCACCGCAGATTTGCGTTTTTTCAGCAGGAGAAGGAGTCCACCGACCGCAAGAATCAACGCGACGACCGCAGCTCCAACTCCCAACATCATCAATTTTCCGGACCATTGGGTCATGAGTGCCTGGTAGGCATCGCCATCCATTCCCGCATTTTTCATCTGCAGTTGCGAAAATTTCGCCATTGTCTGTTGACCAAGCGTCGATGCGAGCACAGCACCTCCCCCGAAGACGATGCAAATAACTCCGACTACCCGATGCCAGACAGTCTGGCCAGCAAGCGGCATCTGAGGGGGCAATGTTGAACGTGTAGAATCATGGGAGTCCATGTCGCGATCATACGGGCGTTGGCCTCCGCTGTGAAGCGAAAATCCGCTGCCGGTAGAGCAAGGCGCCGAGCACGTGGCCGAGGTCTCGCGGCACAGCACGATTCTCACTGGACCGGGGTCAACAGGCAAGTCGAAGCCTTGATGAGATCAGTCCCGGGCTCCTACGGGGCAATTCCCGAGGCCCGAGGTGCGGCAATTTCTGGACAGGCAATAGAGGCGTCCTTCCATGTCTTTCTGTCGAAATCGCTTTTCTTCGTAGATGCTTTGTAATGAATCGGTAGGAACCCCGTTCAGGTGCAGCCTGAGCAGCGCGCGGTGGGACACCAAGACGCTTGAGTAAGTTGAATATCGATTGGAATCCGGTTAGAGTCTCGAAATGAATGCGATCAAAAATCCGGAACTTCTATCAGTTGAGGAATACCTCATTGGAGAAGCCAACAGCCCTGTGAAGCATGAGTATCTAGGCGGGGTTGTCTATGTGATGGCGGGCGGGAGCAATCGTCACAATGACATCTCCGGAAATGCCTTTGCGAGCCTGTTTTTTCAACTCAAAGGCAAATCGTGCCGCCCTTCCAACAGCGACACCAAAGTGCGGATCGACAATAGAGGCGTCACCCGCTTTTACTATCCTGATGCCTTGGTTTCATGTGACCGGAATGACGATGAAGACAGCTATCAGGAGAAGCCAGTAGTGATCGTAGAAGTTTAAAGCAAGTCGACCCGTCGGCTGGATACCAATGAGAAGTGCGACGCTTACCTGTCCATCCCGACGCTGAATGTTTACCTGATCGTTGAACAGGAGAAACCGGTTGTGACAGTGCATCGCCGTCGACTGGACGGCAGCTTCGAAGCTGAATACTACGCGTCGCTTCGTGACAGCATTCCACTGCCTGAGATTGAGGCAAATCTGACAATGGCTGAACTCTATGAGGGGATCAGTTTTCCTGCAACCTAGTAGTCGGCCTCGGGTGCAGCAGCAGCACCTCGTCTACTCGGCCGCCATGCAGTAAAGAAACTCCTGACGCGCGTTCCCGCCCTCGGAGCGGACGGCTACACGGGCAAAAATCTGACCATCACAAATGGTGGGTGTCGCCATGACCTCGTTGCCAAGCTGGCTGGTCGCGAGGAGTTCGAAGCTCTTCTCGTCGGCTTTAAACACGAAAAATTCGCCTGCTTCATTTGCTGCGTAGAAGCGATCGCCGACTATCACTGGGGAGGAGCTGAAGGTGCCACCGAGGCGTTCTTTCCAGGCGCGCTCGCCAGTGGCGGAGTTCCAGCAGACGACGACACCGGCATCCATGATCCCGTAAAGGTAGCCGTCCTTGATCAACATCGACGGCACGTAGACGCGGCTGATGTTTTCCCACACCACTTTCTTCGAGCCATCGGCAGCAATCGCTGCGACGTGATTCTTCGGGTAGCCACCGCTGGTGAAGATGCATTCGCCATCGGTGACGGTTGAGGTGACGCACTCGGTGGTGGCACCCTCCATCTCCCAGAGTTTCTCGCCAGTGAGTGGAGCGAAGCTCGACACCAATTCACATCCGATCATAAACAATTGATCTTTGCCTCCAACGTTCAGAATGATCGGCGACGGATAGTTCGGGAACTTCGGTCGCTCGACGCGCCAGACTTCCTTGCCGTCTTCCTTGTTGAATCCGCAGATCGCGCCGCCACCCTTGTTGTCAGCAGATACGATCACCAGCGCTTGGTAGATCGCGGGTGATGAGCTGTAGCCCTGGTGGACGATGTAGTCGCTGATCTTCTCTTGCCAAAGTTGTTTGCCGTCCTGCAGATTGAGCGCGGTGGTGCGCGCTGCACCACCGCTGACAAAGTTGACGTAAACCCGCTCACCATCGCATGCCGGAGTCGACGAGGCGTGGGATGCCTTGCTGTTGATTTTCGGGAAGCCACCGCGGTGGATTTCCGACGTCCACTTGGGTTCTCCGGTTTTGCGATCATGACAGATGACCGACTGCACTTCCGTTACTTCATCGGCCACCTGCAGGATAACGTAGTCACCCACAACGATGGCGGAACCATGGCCGCGACCGGGAATGGGCGTGACCCACTTGACCGACTCGGTGGCGCTGAATTTTACCGGTGGCATCTGATCAGCGTTCGCTTTGGCGATGCCATTGCGATCCGGCCCGCGCCACCATGGCCAGTCTTCTGCCTTTGCCTCGTGCAGTTGCAACATCACGGGGGCGAACAAGGAAACGAGAGCTACGGCTGGTGCAGGAATCAAGTAGTGGGAATTCATGGGCCGGAGCGTTCCACAGTCCATCGCCGATGACAACTCTTCTGGTGGCATTATCCGTGGGAAATCGCGCTTGCCGCATGGAGGCGCAAGATTACAGTCCCATCACTCATGATTACTTTCCTCAAAGGAACTCTTGTCGATAGCCTTCCGAATCGCGCCATACTCGACGTGAATGGGGTAGGGTACGAGGTGTTGATACCGATTTCGACCTACGACAAGCTGCCGGCACCGGGCAAGTCCGTACAGTTGTTGACGCACTTTCATGTGCGGGAACAGGAACAGTCGCTCTATGGATTCGGAACCAATGACGAGCGCGACCTGTTTCGCCTGCTGATCCAGCGCGTTTCCGGTATCGGGCCAAAGCTTGGCATGGCAGTCCTGAGCGGCATGTCCGTCAGTCAGTTTAAATCTGCCGTGGTCAACAACGACGTCGCCACGATCTCGAAGATCAGCGGGGTTGGAAAAAAGACGGCCGAGCGTGTGGTGCTGGAGTTGAAGGACAAGGTGGGCGTCGCTGATGCCTGGGAGGCAGCCACCATGGCGGAAGGCGGTGGTGTCGCGCAGGCTCTCGCCAATGTGAACGATGCCGTGCTGGCGCTCATTTCACTTGGCTTCAAACAAGTGGAGGCGCATAAGGCAATTCAGAAATGCCTCAAGTCCGGCGAGCTCAGTGAGGATGCTGCGGCGGACGAATTGATCCGTGCGGCGTTGCGACAGTTGAATTAATCGAGCGGATGCCCTCGTTTTGTTGATATGTTAGGAGTGGATTGATTCGACTAATTCCGTAGATTTTTTAACGCTAACGATGCCCGCGCAATTCGAAACGTTACGCAAAGCCCTTCCGGAGAATGGTTTGTTCGCGGGCATGAACTGGCGTTTTTCGCCGGACCCGTTTCCGTTGTCGCGGAAGTTTCACAAGAAGCTGGAAGCGCTGGGTCAGCGGCTGCTCTTGTTTCAGCGTGGCTGCGACGAAATCTATCGCCGAAGCCACAAAGGCACGTTGCCGGCGTGGATCAAAGACTACCTTGATGCTGGCAAGCCCGAGACCCTGCTTGCTGCCGCGCGATCGAGGCCAGTGCAGAATGACTTGCCGCGAATCATTCGGCCCGACTTGCTGTTGCTGCCCGATGGGAAAATGGCGCTCACGGAAATCGATTCCGTTCCAGGTGGCATCGGTCTCACTGGCTGGTTGGCACAAACCTATCAGGCAGTCGATCCAGCATGGAACATCGTTGGCGGAGCCGATGGCATGCTCGATGGCTTTGCGTCGCTGTTTCCCGAGGGTGCCGATATCCTGATGAGCAGGGAATCTGCAGACTACCGGCCCGAGATGGAGTGGTTGTCGGGGCAATTGAATGCTCGCTCTGCTTCTGGGGCGTTCCGTGTTGCGGAGGTCGAAAGCTACGCCCCTGGCGGGCGGGCAGCCTATCGTTTTTTCGAACTCTTCGACCTCCCTAACATTCCCACAGCACAGAAGCTGCTGGACGCTGTCGCCAAAGGCAGCTTCAACATCAACGCGCCAATGAAGCCTTGGCTGGAGGAGAAAATGTGGCTCGCCCTTTTCTGGTCAGCACCCCTGCGGGACGTGTGGGAGCGGTCGCTGCGCGCCTCGCATCGCGCTGCTCTGGAAGGAATCATTCCTTACGGCTGGATCGTGGATCCTTCACCCATCCCGCACTACGCTGTGTTGCCACGACTCAATGCCCACTCCTGGGATGAAGTTGCTGGATACTCACAGGCGGAGCGCCAGCTAGTGCTTAAACGCAGCGGATTTTCCGAAGACGCCTGGGGCAGTCGCAGCGTATCCGTTGGTCATGATCTGCCACAGCAGGAATGGGCCGCAGCGATCCAAAGTGCAATCCGAGCATTCCCCGAGCACCCCTATGTGGTGCAGGAATTCCGCAACGCCGAAGTCATCAAGCACCCGGTATTCAACGACGACACTGGCGCGATCGAATCCATGGAAGGCAAAGTCCGCCTCTGCCCTTACTACTTTGTCGAGGTAGATGGAAGAACGGTGAAGCTCGCAGGCGTCCTTGCAACGATTACCCCAGCGGACAAAAAAGTGATCCACGGCATGCGCGATGCGATTATCGCTCCCTGTCACGTGATCGATTGAACGTTGATCTGAAGTGCGACCGGCTTGACGGCGCTCTTTTGCCGGGCAATGCGTCGAGCGGACGAGGCTCTTTCAGACATCAGAACAAAACTTGGAAAGTGCATGCCGACAGCCACTACAAACCGCTGGAAGCTGCATACCGATCACTTAAAATCCTCGCGACTGATCTATATATTCAACGGCCCACTCGGTGCGGGATGTGCTTGGTTTTGAAGGAAGCTGAAAATCCGAAACACCTCTACATCTGCGAGATCCATTATAAGGGCGGCGTTTGATCTCTTCCTCAGGCTTCGCGCCCTTCCCGTCTTCGCGGTTAGTCATTTTCCTTTCAAGGATGAAGTGGCGCTACGCGACCTACCATGCTTTTGATCAACTGCACCGAGGGTTCTGAAATGTCACTACGGCTTAGCCTTCCTCAGCGCATCGGCTTTTGCCAAAATCTTTGCGGCCAGAGGGGCTGACGCCTTTCCTCCGGAAAGCGTAGAGCCGCCTTCCTGCACAACGCATATGGCAAAGCGAGGAGCTTCGACCGGTGCGTAGCCAGCGAATATTGCTGCGTAACGGTCGTCGGTGATTGCGGCTGTTCCAGTCTTCCCTGCGACGCGCATGCCTCCCTCGATCTTCGCACGACGTCCTGTGCCTTCGGGATGTTCAACCGCTTCGATGAGGCTCGCTTTGACTATTTCAAGGTGCGCTGCCTGGATTCCTTTGGCCGTGATCGTCGAGACTTTCCCAGGTTCCTTATGGGCGATCAGCTGCGGGCAATAAAGCGTGCCGCCATTGGCGATCGTGGCATAAGCATTTGCGATCTGGAGTGGTGTTGCTTCGGAGTGCCCGTGGCCGATGACCGTAGATTGGACATCTGATCCAAGCTCAGCGCTGGGCAATGATCCTGCGGATTCGGTGATCTCGATCCCGGTGCGGCTGCCATAGCCAAAAGCGCGCGCGACGTCGACAAGGGCACTCAGGGGCAAATCTGCTGCTGCCTGATAGTAGTAGCAGTTGCAGGAATTGCGCAGTGCGGCTCGAACGTCCGCCACTTTGCCATGACCGCTGGCTTTCCAGCATAGGAAGCTCTTTCCATGCGCCTCCGTGGTGCCAGAGCACGTTTGTGAGCCATCCATTTCTTTGCCGAGAACCGCCAGAGACGAGAGCGCTTTGAAAGTGCTGGCGGGTGGATAGGTGGCCGCACTGGCTCGTGACAAAAGCGGTTCGGACGGCGGCTCGGCCAGCGCGGCGAGTGTTTCCTTTGAGATCCCTTTCACCAAATCATTCGGATCGTAGGACGGGTAGGAAACCATCGCCAACACTTCGCCGTTGCTCGGGTCGATCACGACTGCAGCACCGGGGAGCCCGGACTCCTTGAGGAATCCGTAGGCCGAAGTTTGCAGCTGAAGATCAATGTTGAGCTGAAGAGACTCACCTGCCGCGAGATTGGTATCGTACGCTTCTTCCAATCCTCCTTTGCCGACCAGGTGAGCGGTGGCTTCGGCGGCGGGATACTTACGGTCGCCAGTGGCAATGACTTCGCCATTGCGATCGAAAATAGAGCCGCGATCTGCAGCACCGGAGAGCCCGCACATTGTGATCCAGAGAGCGAACGAAGGAATGACGGGGGATATTTTCATAGGTTTCACTGATACGGAATGATGCGCCACGTTCTTTCAAAAATGGGGATCTTCCCGTGGCGAGCTTGAGCGGGTAATCGGGCGAAAAAGACGGACGGACTGCCGTCCAGTCCTCAGTTAAAGCCGGTTAAAGCCCTTGAAACTTCAACTGGCCATCCTCGAAACGAAGGTACTTTTCCGTGCGAGCGATCTCCTCAGGGTCGAGCGGCAACTTGAAGACCATTCCATCGAAGGTACCTGTTCCCTCAACGCCGTTGACGAGAGCGTGGACGGCGCTGGGGACATCTACAGCAGCCTCAAATCCGGCGGGTTTGGCGATCGTTGCGGCCAGGTAGAGATCGACCAGGTTATGGGCGTTTCGCTCATCCACTGCAGATTGGGCCTTGTGGGTGATGTCCCAGAAGGATTCGTCAAGCAGGACATAGACAATCGCGACGATGACAAAGACGATATACAACATCAGTCTCCGCTGTGGTGTCGATCCATTCGCTCGCTCAGTCAGGCTCATCGTGTGGGGCAGTCTACACCTGAAGAGATCAAGACGCAATCAA
>JAQCER010000118.1 GCA_027618625.1 Verrucomicrobiota bacterium | reverse complement strand
CGTGCAGGCGATCGCAAAGAGGTTCACCAATGTAGCCACATCCCGCGATCAAGGCTCGTCTGAGAAGCGATCTCGATTCCATTTGTGCGAAGGAGCAATGGTTTATGTAGAGGGCTTCGCTCTCTTGGCGACCCCAAACAGCGGGTGGGTTTTCAGAGCGATCAAGAGGCCGACAATGAAGCCGCCCAGTAGGCATTCGCTAAAAAAGGGCAGCGATTCCGACTTTACCCCTGCTTGACCCAGAGTAGTCGACGTGACGACGCCTCCCAGCATACCGAGACTCAGCCACAATGAAAATGCCACGTCGGACGTCTCCGGGCGGCGTTGAATAATCGTTCCCGCGATACCAAAAAGGAAGAACAGGCCGATGACCAAGGTGCATGCTTTGCCAAACAGAGCCCGCTTGTCTAACTCTACCACAATCCGCAGACCGGTATCGATGACGACATTGTAGCCCGGCGTTCCGGGAGGGATGTCTTCCTGGTTCCCGAATTCGGCGAAGTCCCCTTTCTTCGGGGCTGCGGGCGGTGCCCAGATGGGAGCGTTGCCGAGATCCTTGAACGTAGCCGTCGGTGTGAAATCTGTCATGAGACTGGCGCGCCACGGAGCACGCAGCGCCACAAAAGCGCAGCCCGCAATCAGTCCGACAACTAAGAGAATTCGCAGAATGCCCATGCTCGGTTCATAGTGTCGGTGCCGGTTAACCCGCCAACCAGTGAATATCCTAGCGTTTCAGGCGCCTGTTCCAGTCTGCGATGCGATCCGCTTTTTCGGTAAAGAGCTCGGCCGTAGGGTCGAGGATCGCGATCGACTCAATCAGGTCTCCCTGGCGGATGGAGTTGACCACCTTCAGATCGTCCGTGACCTCGCCGAATACGCTGTGATTGCGATCCAGATGCGGCTGCGGGCTATGGGTGATGAAAAACTGACTGCCATTCGTGCCCGGGCCAGCATTCGCCATTGAGAAAATGCCCCCTTTGCTGTGGCGCAGGTCGCGAACGAATTCATCTTCAAAGTTATAACCCGGACCGCCAGCACCCGTTCCAGTGGGATCGCCACCCTGGATCATGAAATTGGAGATGACGCGGTGAAACTTGATCCCGTCGTAGTAGTTCTGGCTGGCGAGATTAAGGAAATTCGCGACCGTCAGGGGCACCTTGCTGGCGAACAGCGTGGCGTTGATTTCCCCTTTGTTGGTCTTCATTGTGATTCGGATATCGGAACTCATGACTTCCATGTAAGCACAGATTTGCCCGTTCTGCATAGCGAAACCAACGGATTTCATATCGATCGGACATTGAATTCGCCCAAGCATGCACCAACGTCGGTGAGTGAACCCTTACGAAACCCAGAAACTGCGGGACGAATACCTGCTGTTCCACTTTGGAACTGCTGCAGAAGTCCTTCCGTATCCCGAAGGACCGGCTGAGGCTCTGGGCTTCGCTGTCCGCACCGTCACTGAGACATTGCCACAAGCTCCGGCGGCCCGAGCACTCGATCTGGGGTGTGCCGTCGGCCGTTCCGCTTTCGAATTGTCAGCATTCTGCGAAAGTGTTACAGCCATCGACTTTTCCGGCACGTTCATCAATGCTGCAAGAGAATTGCAAAGTCAGGGAGCGCTCGATTACCTGCGGCTCGAAGAGGGGGCGGTCAGCACCCCATTGGTCGCACGGTTGCCAGCCACCGCCCGTCCCGACCGGGTGCAATTCGAAACGGGCGATGCCACAGACTTGCGTCCGGACCTCGGCAGCTTCGACATCGTGCATGCCGCGAACTTGATCTGCCGACTGCCTGAGCCTGCGAAGCTCCTCAAGCGGCTTCCCAACTTGGTAAACCAGGGTGGCACCCTGGTCATCACCACTCCATGCACCTGGCTGGGAGAGTTCACGCCACCTGAACATTGGCCAAACGGCCCGACCCTCCAGTGGCTTAAGGAGTCACTCGCGCCAGCCTTCACGCTCACACGCTCCCTGAACATGCCCTTTCTCATCCGCGAGACCGCCCGCAAGTTCCAGTGGACCGTCGCCGAGGCGAGCGTGTGGACTCGGTGTAAAAGTTAGGGCAAAAATCGCTCTGCACTGAAATCAAACGGGAAGATTTTCGAGGGTTGGTAAGAATCAGCAATCCGGAGCGTGAGCGAGGGCCGATTACTTTGGCGATGGGATTGCGCCAGATTGCGAATTCCTGGCGGCCGTATTGGTTGAGAGGAAATGCCAGCTGATGAGGAGAAGTGCGAGCATCGCGAGTAGCCAGAGTCGCCAGTGACCATCGGTCTGGCTGTGGCGCTCTATGATGGTTGCCTGGGCACCGCGGAGGTCATTGGCTGGTTGGGCGCTGCGGAAGTCGGCTTCCCTGGTGTCGGCAAATTGGGTTGCGGCACGGAGCAACGTGTCCTGCCCTTGCGCGATTTCGAAGAAGCCGACTCTGGACGGGGCTCGCAAAGGGCCTTGGCGATTGGCGGGAACTTCGCTCGTCATCATCTCACTGGTGGATTGAGTGCTTGCGACAAATCGGGTGATCAGCGCGGGGGCACCTGGCTGGCGATCACGGGTCAGTTCAATGGTTTGGCCGACCTCGTAGTTGCGGGCTTCACTTGCGATTTTATTGTCGCGAACGGCGGTAAGAAACCGATGCAAGAGGATTGCGAATGCAGGCAATCGCTGGGCGTTCGACTTGCGCAGGTCGAAATTGAAATAGAGCTGGCTGCCGTCAGTGGTGACGTTGCTGCTATCGGTAGTGCCGTTGCCGCCTGCCAGGCGGCGGACGAAGATGAGTGGTCGTTCGCCTTGCCAAAGGAGGACGTCGTCGTTTTCGCGTGGAGGGATTCGGATCGATTCTCGACAGAGAAGACCTTGCCAGTTGAGGCCGTTGATCAGCGGGTTGGAGGCGCTGACAATCTGCCCGTTGAGGAAGTCGCTGCGTGGCCGCGGATCTTGGGCGAAAATGCAGGCGGATTTGCTGGGAAGTGCCGGGTCTAGAGGATCGTAGTCACCTATTTCGATGTCTGCATCGGCGATTGCTGGAACAATCCTAACATTTGCAAAGCTGCCGAAAACCTGCCTATAGAATGACCCATTGTCCTGCGCGTTGTCACTCTGGGGAATCCAGATGGACAGTTGCTTCAACACGGGCGCTACCATGGGCAGGCGGTCGTCCAAAGTGAAACCATCCGCCTGCATGACCAGTGTGCATTGCTCGGTGTTTGCAGGGAACGGGCTCTGTAGCGGAACGCTCTTTTGCGGTTCCAGGATGAGTTCAGTGGGCGCTGTGCGCCGATCCCCGATCTCCAACCACCACTGCCGTTTCTGCAGTTGATTCCCGTAGTTCTGCGCCAGCGTTTTCCAAACCAACTGGCCATCATCTGCAGTCTCGACGGCGAATCCGGCGAACCCGCAGTTTTCCTGTGGACTTCCCACCGAAAGCAGTCTGGCATCGTAGGGAGGTGGTTGTGTGAGCGTATGGTCGGTGACAAAAATGACCAGCCCGGCCGTTCCAACTGTGCTGCGCGCGAGGCGCAGGGCCGGTGAGGGATCGTGCGTGCCGGTAAAAGGTTCCCAATCCGCGAGAATTTTGAGCAATTGCGCGCGATCTGTGCCGGTGCCGAGGCGAGTGCTGTCGCGTGTTTCCAGCAGCATATACTCGGTGGTGGTGATGAGTGATGTCAGGTCAGCCAAGGCAGCTTCGATTTGCTCGGCAGCTGCCTGCTTGAAGACGGACATCGAGGCTGAGCTGTCGAGGACAATTGCGATCCTCTGAACTGTCTGCGTCCGCATCCAGCGCGGCTGAGTCAGCAGCCAGGCGATCAGCATTACCGAAAGGAGTTGCAACCAAAGAGGCACGGAGGTGCGCAGGCGTTCGATACGATTGCCACCAACGCTTTGCTGCTGCATCTGCTCCAGGAGGAACAACGTTGAGATCACCAGCGGGCGTGAACGGCGCTGGAGAAAATGGATTAGCAGCACTGCCGGGATGCCCAGCAGTGCCCAGAAGCCTAACAGATTCCCAAAAGAAAGGTTCACGTGTGACGAGTCAGCTTTTGCCGCGTTTCTGGAGTTTATCGTGACCGGGCTAAGTGCCGCAGGCAACGATAATTCTGCATTTCCACGCCGATTTGTCTGCCGACGATTCCGGATTGCCCACCGCACATGAAATGTGCGATGGATCGGGGTATGCAGATGCAAGTAATTTTCCGCCGTTTCTTTCTCGTGCCCTTATCGGGTGCGGCATTTGCCCTTGCCCAGGCTCAGGGAGGGGTGCCGAACCAGATCACCTGGAATCGGATGCGTGGCCCCGATGGCTCGGGTGTGGCGTTCGATTGCGCACCGCCCGTGGCACTGAGTAAAGTAAGTCCTGCCTGGAAGGTGGCCATCCCACCGGGCCTTTCTTCGCCAGTCGTTTTTGGCGAAAAGCTTTTTCTCACGGCGGTGGACGGCGAACGTCTGGTAACGTTTGCCATCGCTCGGGCGAGTGGTGCTGAACATTGGCGAGTGGCGGCACCCGACGTCCCTTTCGAGGAAGTGCATGAAGCGAGCAGTCCGGCGGCATCCACTCCGCTGGTCGATGCCGATCGGCTTTTCGTCTATTTCGGTTCCTTCGGACTCCTGTGTTACGATCACAGTGGCCAGGAGTTGTGGAAGAAACCGATTGAGACGCCGAAGAGTCTCTACGGGATGTCGACTTCACCGATCGAATACAAGGATACCGTAATCCTGGTTTTGGATAATGAGGCCGACCCGCCTGACAGCAAGTTGAGCCAGTCAAAGATCGTGGCATTCAAGAAGTCGACCGGAGAGCTGGCCTGGGAGACCCCGCGTCCGTTTCACCGCAGTGGGTGGTCGACGCCGATGATCTGGAGTCATGCCGAAGGAAAGGATCTGGTAGTGTTAGGGAACGGTCGGGCAAGCGGCTATGATCCGGACACCGGTGAGGAAAAGTGGTTTGCCACCGGGTTTTCGCGCGAGACTATTGCGTTGCCGATCGCGAGTCCGGAGCATGTCTATTTTTGCTCGGCACAGCTCGGTGGAGGTGCGGACGAACTGCCGGATCCCGAGCCATTCTGGACCGCACTCCTGCAGTTCGACGAAGATAGCGATGGGAAAATCGCCCGCGGTGAAATGACCGGACATTTTACATTTCCACTCAGGCCTGAGCTGCCTCTCGGGCACCCTGGCTTCGGGATCCCCATGCCATCCGACCTGCAGAAGCGGAGTGAGCGGCTCGATGGCATGCTGGGTTGGATCGACAAAAATAAGGACGGTTATTGGTCGAAGGAAGAGTGGGTGGAACACATGTCCTCCAAGAAGGGGCAGCCGATCCTGATGGCGATCCGGCCGGGAGGGAAAGGTGACGTCACCGATACCCACGTTGTGTGGGAGGCGCGGCGCAATATTCCAGAGATTCCTTCGCCGGTTTACTACCAGAACCGAATCTACCTGGTGAGGAATGGCGGTCTACTCGCCTCCGTTGACGCGGCCGACGGATCAACTATCTACCGCGAGCGACTGGATGGCACGACCGGCCAATACAGCGCCTCGCCTGTCCTCGCCGGCGGTCATCTTTATCTGGTATCGAACAGTGGGCTGGTTTCCGTCGTCAAGGAAGGCGATAAGTTTGAATTGGTCGATCAATTCGATCTATCGGAACCCGCATTCGTCACTCCTGCGATCGATACATCGACCATCTACTTCCGCTCCGCCGGTCACCTTTGTGCATTTCGGAGTGGCAACTGAGGGGAGCGATTAGCCAGCTTGTAGAAGCTCGAACACGCTCGAACACGCTCGAACGCGGTCGAAATGAAGATCGCAGTGACAGTGAGGAGCAAATCAAGCTTTCCCGGATTCGCGGAAGGCGCTATGTTAGCCCCATGCCGGGATTGCTGAGAGCGCACGAAACTGAAACCAACTCGGAGTACAGCGTGCCCGAGAGTGGCAGCACGCTGCTCTGGGGGGATTGGGATCTCTACGAAAAGCTGGACGAAGTCCTTACTGGCTCGGGAGCCCGCGTTCGATTCCTGGATACCGTCATTCAAATCATCGCTCCCCATTCACCAGACCACGAATTCAAGAAAGGCATCATCAGTCGCCTTGTGGAAACGTATTGCAGGATCAAAGGCATCCGCTTTTCGACCTTTGGCAATATGACGCTGAAGCACGCTGACAAAGAGGCTGGTGGCGAACCAGACGAGTGCTACTGCTTCCATGAGAACAAAGACGTGCCCGATCTCGCCATCGAAGTGGCGCTGACCAGTGGTGGAATCAACAACCTGGCGTTCTACGCGAAGTTCAAAGTTCCCGAAGTGTGGATCTGGCGGCAAGGGGGACTCACTGCCTATGTGCGAGATGCAGAAACAGGCAGCTACAGTTCTGCCAGTGAGAGCGTCGTTCTGCCTGGGCTATCCCTCGCCGATGTCGAGCCCTGTTCTACCATGTCATTCACCAGCGACGCGATCGCCGAGTTTGAAAGCCGATTGTCTAGATGCAAATGAGAGGATCAGCCCGCCAGTCAGGCGTATCGCCGACTCCGGCTTCACACCAGTGCGGGCAAGGCCGCGCACGACTTGACTTTTTCCGATCGATCCGGGGCTCCCTCGACGCGAAGGTTTACGACGAGCTGACCCGTGCGGATCTTCCCACCAATGGATCGCACTGCTCCCGGGTCGCCCCGCTCAGGGCCAGTTGCACGGCTCCAAGGCCTTCTGTGCCGCGATCGAAGGCAAGCCCGCAGCGCGCGATCTGTGTTCGGTCATTTCGCGATCGCCGTGGATCGCTTGCGCCAGGGGGATCAGCCACGCCGCTCGTGAGCGAGGCCGTTGGGCATACCCACCCTGGCTCCGGCTTCTATCCTGCCCTGCATGACAGGATGCGTGGAGGACGTCGCGATGCCCTGCCCTGGTTTCTACGTAAGTTCAATGTTCCCTACCGGGCGTTGCAAAGGGTTCTCGGCAGAGACGCCTGTTCCTACTGAAGATTCGAGAAACGCATGGGAATGGTCTGGTCTGCCCTTGGCCTTGGCGTTGGGAGTGGTGATGTAAGGGGCTCGCAGATAGATCGGTTCGATGTTGGCGGTGAAGTCCAGTTCTTGGCTTCGAGCCATGCGGGCTAGATTCGCGGCACTTGGTGATGTCACTTCTGCCGCTATCGGAAGAGGGGATGCATCACAGGTGAGCACTGGCAATGTGTTGTCGGCGAGGTGGGCGATCAGTTCTTCCTTTGTGAAAATTGCGGCCTCAACTTTGACTTTCCAATCGCAGATCTCGGCGTGGAAGTAAGAGCCACGGCGGGCGTCGCCGATCACGTGGTAGGAGCCGGATGCGGGAGCGGCTTCGAGGGCTAACAGGGACGACACACCCGCGACTCTGGCATTGCTGGCGAGCGAAACTCCAAGAGCGGCCGAGATGCCGATGCGCACTCCGGTATAAGAACCAGGGCCGGTGCCGACGATGACGTCAGCAAACGGTTGGCCTGCCGCAAGTGCTTCTCTGAGCGGCTCAAACAGAAGTGAATTGTGCGACCGCTGTGATTCGAAAATTCGGAAAAACAGCACTTCTCCGTCCTCGGCAACGAGGGCGAGACTGCCGCGGGGAGTCGAGGTTTCGAAGGCCAGGAGAGTGCCTGTGGTTGTCATTCGATCGAAGCGGGAGCGGTGGCAAGGATTTGCAGGGTGCGTCCGCTTTTTGCATCAGATGCAGATCCGTGACTGAGCGCGATCCAGAGGGTGTCTGGCGGCAGCGCATCAGGAAACTTGTCTGCCCACTCCGCGATGATCACCCCCTCGCCCGACAAGTATTCATCCCAGCCGATGTCCCAGAGCTGCTCGACATTTTCGAGCCGATAGAAGTCGAAGTGAAAAAC
>JAQCER010000117.1 GCA_027618625.1 Verrucomicrobiota bacterium | reverse complement strand
CCCGTAGAACTAGCGTCATCCAGTCTTTTCAAAACTGAAGTGCTGATCGAGTGGGCGGGAGATTTTAGCTCCCGCCCCCCCACACCACCAGCCATACGGGTCCGAAGCACGGTGGTTCCGAAACGTCACCTGTCACATCACTTTGAGGTAACGAACGTTCGCCGCCTCTCGTTGCGGAACAGGAGCGCTTTCGCATGATCTCTCATTCACTGCCCGGCTCCGATTCCTGCACGTAGGATCACTCCCGGTCGGGGTAGACGTGCAGGAGCGTGGCCAGGTCGGCCCGTCGTTGCATCGTATCGGTTCGGCCCTTCCCATGTTCGCGCTCGCAGGTTTCGCAGATTATTTTATTGGGCTGAGGACTGAGCATCAACTCGATACACCCAGTACCCGACGGGCTTTCGTTCACTTGAATTGCGAAGAAACCTTGTCGATGATCTGGTAAATGCCCACAGACGCCATCATGAGCGACGATATCCACAACAGGGTGATCCAGAGGCGCCCGGGCTTCAACCCTGGTTCAGTGTCGCGATAAAGAAGGTAGAGAGCGGCAAAACAAAGGAATGGCAGCATCAGGGCCTGCGCCAGGGCTCCGATAAGCACGAGCGTCACCGCCTTGGGGATCGCCGTGTAGAAAATGAAATACAGAACCGGGATCAACACGGAAGCCAATTTGACCGCGTTTGCCTTCTGTTCTGGCGTGTCGAGTCGGCCGATTTTCAGCAACCGGGCGAGATCGGTCGCCAGTCGCGCATTGGATGCCGTTGAAATGAACACCGTCGAGTAGAGCACGACGAATGCACCCACGATAAAGATCCACATGCCGGGAATCCCAAACGATTCACTGTAGATGTTGGAGAGTGTAGGCATCAGGTCGGTGTCCGAGACTTCTAACCCTTTACCGTGAAGAACAGCGGCTCCCAGCAGGTAGAAGGCAACTGTGGCACCGGTGTAAATCACCATCGATACCCATGCATCGCAGCGCAGCACGTGCATCCATCCTTGCGCCCGTTCCTTCCACGCTTCTGAACCATCGTTCGGACCAACATGACGGGCATAGCCTTTCTCCAAGCACCAGATCGGGTAAAAGATCAGCTCTGAAGCGCCAACCCCTATCACCCCAAACGCAGCAAATGCGGTGGTCGTTGAGTCTGGCAATTGAAAGCTCAAGCCCTCCATCAAATCCGACGCCTTGATCCCGTAATCAGTCCAGTTTAGTGAAAACACTGCGAAGATCGTGAACATTGTAAAAATGGCGACCATCGCTGTGGCGAACCTCTCGACGAACTGGTAGCGGCCAATGAACAAAAATACAGCGCAGGAGCCCACGATGCACAGGACAATGCCCGAATCCGCAATCGAGATTCCTCCCATACGAAAGACACCGATCAGGGCCCCAACCATGCCCGACACCTGGAAAAAGATCGCCACAAACATGATGACCCAACACCACACCAACCACGAAACCTTGAAACGAGGTCCGGGAACGGAATTCATCGCATCGAGCGCGGTTTTGCCTTTCGAAATCGAATACCGTCCGAGTTCGACCTGCAGAAACACCTTGATAACACAGCCAAATATAATGAACCACAACAGTGTGAATCCCACTTTCGCACCGAGTTTCGTGGTCACGATCAGCTCACCGGAGCCAACGATGTTTGCGGAAATGATCAATCCCGGACCCAGTTGCTTCAGGATACCGAAAAACGTTTTTGGTGGGGGGGAGACTTGCGACATTGACCAAAGAATAGGGACAACAGTGCAAATGGGAAGCAAGAATCCCAAGCCCCGTCACACACCATCAGGATTCGCCAACCGTTCGACCAACCTTTGCAGCTTCTGCACGGTTTGCGTGAGTCGGCTGAATTCGTAGACATCCGCGGCATCGGCTGCGGAACCTGCAGGCGAATCCGCGACGTCAGCGACGAACGTGAGCGTTGGTAGAAACGATCGGTGATCAGCACCCACCTTGCTTGCACCTGGAGCAAGCGTCAGCCGCAACCCAGTGATTCGCGCAAACTTGTTTACGACCGACGTCCCGAGCGCGTCATCGTTCGAGTGAACGATCATCGGAACTTCAACCTCCCACACTCCCCCATCACGAATCGGGAACGCCAGAGAATCAAGATTCAAAACTGCGACAACGGTAAAATCTTCACTTGCCCTCAGGGCACCCGTCAGATCGTTGCTCGCAGGATCTGTCGCCTCAGATGCGTAGGCGACGAATTGAATCGTGCGCTGATGCTCGGATCCCGTCAGCGCTTTAGCGATGCTCACCACTGCTGCAATGCCCGACGCCGAGCGACTGGCCCCCGGACTGCCGACAACTGATGTGTAGGGAGCGGCCACAACAATCACCTCGCGGGAGCGGCCCTTGCCTGACAATGTGGCAATGACCGAAGGACATTCCGTGGCGCCGATCTTGCGATTGAACAGGTCAACTTCGTATCCCATGTTTTCAGCTCCCAGACTCGATTGCACGAATTTCCGCGCCCGCGCTGCGGCTTCCGGTTCAGCCGTTAAACTGCGTGGCCCCACCGTTCCGCTCAACGTCAGGACAACTGAATTGAGATCCGCTTCAGAGACAGGGGCCGCGAATCGCAGCGCATCGTCTTTGCTCGGAGCATTGCGCCCTGGCTCTGTGTAATACAGCACGAGGGCTATGACAACCGACATGGCAAGACCGACTGGTAGTCCGATCAGCAGAAACTTGAAGAGTTTGGGTTGGGAAACTGTAAACATGGCGAGGCGAGAGCTAATCGATCGAGTCTGCGGGAAGAGGAACACCTTCAAGATCGATCCAGTCGACCAATAATGCTAACGCACCCAGTCCATCCTGGTGCCAGAATGGCGTGGGCACTTGACTCTGCCCCAATGCACACATACGCGAGACGCCTAAGGTTAACAGCGAACGGGCATGGGCCTCCGTGCAAGGTGAAATGGCGACACTGCTGAGATGCGGACGCACCAGGCGCAGGTGTTCTGGCATCGACTCCAGAGGTGGCAGCGGCTTTACGAACACCAGACGATTAAGGCAGGACACAGCGAACTGGGGATCCTCTTCGTAGATCACTGTCCAATCCGTAGACCGCTCCGACTGCCATAGCCCTACCCGTGGATCGTTGGCCGCGCGGAAGGCGTAACTGCTGCGCAAATGTTGAATCTCCTGGGCTGGCCCGGCACCGATCGGTCGGCGTGGCGTATGCACGTTGAACTCCGCCATTGCCGCTGCGAGCTGCTCTGCAAATGCTCGCGCCTCGCCGCCGCCTGATGATGCAGCCTCTGCCACATAGATGGTGTGCGGCGACAGACAACCCTGCTGATCAAAGAGGCTCACGTCGCGCGCGGCAGCTTCCGCCACCCCAGAAGCCGTCGCATTAAAGACGATCGCAAAGCTCAAGCGATGCCCATGAGCGATAAACTTCTGCCACGACCGCAAGCGACCTCGGAAATCCGCAACCGTTTCGTCTGAGCCGTAGACGATCACCGCTCCCGCCGACAGCAGCCATGCATCCGGCAGATCTGAGGCACATTCCACAGACTCGCGGAGCGCCAGGGGCAGCGCAGCGATGAAGCGCCGCACAGCATCGCTGACCTCTGGCGCTGCGGAGGGAAGTTTCAGCAAATTGTGTGAACCTAACAAGACACCCAACGCGAGGCTCTGAATGGCAGCGTTCGGTGTGTTTCCGGCGACGACATGGAGAATCGAGCGCGGCGGATTTGCCTTCGACAGAATCGATCCACGGGGACGCAAGCCGTCCAGGATTTCCGTGTGCCCAAGCTCGACGCCCAGCCAATCAAGCAGATCGTCAGCTGAGATCGTGCTGCCCATGGCGTGAGGGAAATCACTGAGTGCCTCGGCCAGCGCTTCAGCGCGTTCACGGGTTGTTGTCGTTGCCGTTGCAGCTTCCATCATCCATCATTGGGCGTTCCTGATCAATTCATCCGCAGCACGGGAGCAGCCGCGCGGCAGCGCAGCGGGATCTCGCCCGATCAATTCGAAGTAACCGCCTTCACGGCGAACCGCCAGGTCCCGTGTCTGGATCGCCAGCACTGAGTCCACATTCGCAAGATCAACGATCTCGACATATCCGCGCTCGCCGACCGAGACTTCGGCGCGCGTCTCCGGATCGATCACCCGTGCGCGAGCCCAGGATGGACCGCGATGCGCCCGCCCAATGCCCTCGGAATAAAACTGCGAACTAAGCTCGGTCATACTGTATTCATTGATGATACGGTCAGTCGGCACTCCGAGATGGCTTTCGAACAGCTGATACAGAGCTGACTTCGCCAGCCCCCTACCCGTCCCCTTGTAGCCACCGGTCTCCATGACTGCGCTCCCTGGCGGTAATGTTAGTGGCGGGCCACTTCCAGTGTCCATCTGCTCAAACCAGTTCAGAAACGCAAGCGCCGTCCCTAACACTAGCACCGGTTGATTGGCAGGAAGCGAGTGCAGAGAGTTCCATAGAGAATCCGCCCGAAGCTGCCCGTCTTTTTGGATAAAGCAGCCACCCCCCTCTGGAAGCATGCGCTGCAGGACTCCCACCATGTGGCCAAGCGATGACTCTGGCCAGTCCTCGGGGGCCAATGTTACGGCATACATCGGCAACTGAGGAAGTCCCAGCCGCCTCCAGGCAATTTCGATCGATGCCTCATAAACGTCCAATGAGTGAAAAAAATGAGTTCCTCGCAATTCGCCCGTTGTCCCACTGGTCCGGAACCGGTGCGGTGCAGCCTCAGCTGATCCACAGACGACCGGCACCGACTCCCACTTGAAGACATCCGTCGAGACGGCCGGAATCCCAGTCCAGTGCCGAACAGCTTCCCCGCCCTGCGATTGAACGAACCGGGCATACGTAACATTCCAGCGCAACTGATGCCGAAACACCGCCAGCGCAAGCTCATTGAACTCCATGTCACCAAGATCACTGGCATGCATCGCCGCCACTATCCACTTCGCCAATGCCGATCGCTCGGCATCAAACGTTTCGGGCGATTTAGGCTTCTGTAACACGCTCGCACCTTGTCGCGGCACTTTCACTTTGTCAAAATCCGATAGAGTGCTCCACCGCAACGCGACAGCGCGATACCAGACTTTCCTCGATCGATCAATTGCGCTAGTTGTGCTGTATTTTGGCACTCTCAAAACCTCTTCCCGTCCCCCACCAGCCGACGATGTATTTCTCGGGGTGACCACCGCGCAGTCGTCCATCAACCCTGTTTTGCCGAAGTGGGCGAAGGCGCTGGGACTTGGCCAAGCCTCGCGATCGCTCGCCGCGGTTAAAGCGGGCTCATTCCGGAGCTTGGGAGCTTGGAGAACACTGTCTTCTTCCTTGCTGCCGAGGGCAGAAAATGCTTATAATGCCGGAGTTCATTTCCACCCAATGATGCGTAAGTCCATTCTCCCCCTTCTCATTGCCTTCGCGGCGATGATGCTCACCTCATGCTACTACGATAATACCTACTATGGTGACTACGGGTACCACACCCGGCACGTGCATGCATATCCCGCCTACGCGTACGGCCCGGGCTACGTAGGCTACGGCCCTACCTACTATGCACCCGCCTACAATCGCTACTACTACGATTGGTATGACATCGACCGCGCGCACTACAACCGATTGTCCTATGCTGAGCGTGCTCGTTACGAACGACTGGTCAGAGATCGCATGCGGCGCGAAAACATTCGCCACGATCACCACGATCACCACGACCGTCGGGATTCGTTTACGCGCAGCAATAACAGCAATAACAACAACAGCCGCGATAGAGACCGGGATCGTACGCGCAGTTCCTCCGCCCAGCGTTCGAGCAGCGGTCGTGCATCGTCGCACGACGACGCGCGGGTAATCTCACGCACCTCAACCACTTCTGTGTCACGGCGCTCAGCCGCCGAGCACGCCGAGAACTCCCGAAGCCGGGCCGAAAGCTCTTCGCGCCGTAGCAGCGGCAGCGGAAGTAGTGGTAGTGGCAGCAGCCGCGGTGGTGGCGGTGGCGACTCCCAAAAGGAGAATCCCCGGTCTAAACGCGGAAGCTAAGCGACATTTGCGATTCTGGTGGTATCCTTGCAGCCCTTGGGAAAACGCCAACGACCAAACAACTCAAACAAGACTATTTCGGATCAATGGAAGTGTTGAAAAACGCGTTTAGTTTCAGATGTTTGTTGACGGCGGTGATGGGTGCATCGTTTGGCAGTCTCCTGATCGGATGCGGCTCCCTGCCAACTGGCGAAAACAGCGGAACGAGCGCCGTATTTGACCTGCACGGCCTCAGAATCCGTGCACCGGAAGGCAAGGACTGGCAACACATCGGAGATCAGGATGGCCAGCATTTCGTCATGCTCCGCGATAGACTCGCAGACTACGTGGCACTTTACTCGGTTACTACCCCTTCCGAACGTCGGCTTACCTCGCTGGAACAATTGTTCGCACGCCTGAATACAGATCCGGCCCTTGAGTATGAGTCCCTCGATATGGGCATCGTCGAAGGGATACCGGTGATCCGCTTCACGAAGAGGACGATGGGACAGCGTACGAACTGATTCGGCAGCGACTGCAACTCGAACCCCGGCCCGACTATCCGAAGTATTACACCAGCACCCGCGGGTTCATGTTGCTGCATCCCGACGATCCCGGAAACTTTGTCACGGTGGCTTGCGCCCGCACCAGTTATCATGGATTTATCGGCTCTCACTTTGAAGATATCTCAGAGAGTTTCTTCCACGAATTCGTCAAAGAAAACATCCATCCACGAGCGGGCCGATTGGTCGAGATCGGTCAAATGGCAGGATCGCCTACTGCGGCAATCTCGTTCGAAGATCAACCAGCCGATCTTCTCGATTAACCAGAACCGACCGACCAATTCCACCACACCCATTGTTTTGGATCACTACGCCTTCGGCAGCGACAACGTAGCGGGAATTTGCCCAGAAGCATGGCGGGCTCTGGAATCGGCAAATGCCGGCGATGCCTCTTCCTACGGCTCGGATGCACACACTGCGCGCGCCTGCGATCGCATCCGCGAAATCTTCGAAACCGATTGCGATGTCTTCTTTGTCTTCAACGGAACGGCAGCGAACTCGCTGGCCATTTCTGCCATCTGCCAGTCCTACCACGCGGTCATCTGCCACGAGAAATCCCACCTGCAGACGGACGAATGTGGAGCTCCGGAGTTCTTCACGCGAGGCGCAAAATTGATCACCTGCCCTGGTGACCTGGCGAAACTCACACCGGAGACTGTGCAATCTGCCTTTGAAAAGCGCCGTGACCTTCACTTCTCGAAACCTCGTGCGCTCAGCCTCACGCAAGCCACTGAGTTTGGCACGATCTACCAGACCGCTGAGATGGTAGCACTGACCGATGTGGCGCGCAGCTGTGGTCTCAAAGTCCACATGGATGGCGCTCGATTTGCGAATGCCGTAGCCGCCCTGTCAGCGACACCGGCAGAAGTCACCTGGAAATTGGGCGTCGATGTGGTCACGTTTGGCGGCACCAAGCTCGGTGGAGGCATTGGTGATGCTGTGGTCTTTTTCGATCGCGAACTGGCCCGCGAGTTCGACTATCGCTGCAAACAGGCCGGGCAACTCGCATCCAAAATGAGATTCATCACAGCCGCCTGGGAAGGCTTGCTCGAAGGCGATGCCTGGCTTCGAATCGCCAGCCGCGCCAATCGGCACGCGCAGAATCTCGCAGCAGGACTGCGGGAGATTGATGGCGTCGAGATCCTTTTTCCGGTCGAAGCCAATGCTGTTTTCGCCCGATTTCCGCCTGCGGTGGATGCCGCTCTGCGCAATGCCGGCTGGCACTACTACTCGCTGGCAGGCGTCGGCGACTCACGGCTGATGTGTTCCTGGCGCACG
>JAQCER010000116.1 GCA_027618625.1 Verrucomicrobiota bacterium | reverse complement strand
CTTCTATTTTGCCAAACTCTGGTATCACGAAAAGCTGTATCCGATGGTCTGGACGGTCGATGCGCTTGAACGGATGAAGATGCCGAGAGAGTCGCGTTGATTCTGGCCTAGAAGAGACCAAGAGACGCTGGACAATTGATCCAGTCCTAGTATCCATGTGAAATAATCCAATCACACGCACCTTATCTTTATGTCCAGCCCAGCCGTCGTCAACTTTGCTCCCGATCCCTTCAGTGTTGAGATTCGCGAACTCGAGCCGCCCGAGATCGGGCCGGACGACGTGCTTTTGGAAGTAGCGGCTGTCGGCGTCTGCGGCAGTGACCTCCACCAGTGGAGTGCTCAACACAGCTGGCCGGTAAACTATCCTGTTGTCCTAGGTCACGAATTCGGTGGCCACATCGTTGAGACCGGTTCCAACGTCGCGGAATCAGGACGCTGGAAATCAGGCGATCGCGTCGTGAGCGAAACAGCCGCAGTGATCGATCTCGATAATCCGATGACGCGCCGGGGGCTCTACAATCTGGACACGTCACGCAAGGGCTTTGGCTACGGAGTCAACGGTGCCATGACTCGGTACGTTCGCGTGCCCTCCCGTTGCCTGCACCACGTGCCGGACGCCCTGGAGCTGGAGCTCGCTGCACTGACAGAGCCCTGTTGTGTGGCCTACAATGCTGTGATCAACAATTCCAGGATCCGCCCCGGTGACAGGGTTGTTGTGTTAGGGCCAGGAACGATCGGAATTCTCTGTGCCGCAGTCGCACGGCTGGCGGGAGCAGAGGTGGCGATGGTTGGCCTCGAAGCTGATCTCGGACGACTGAAAATTGCCGAGGCCTATGGCTGCGAAACCGTCGTGGGTGATGCGACCGATTGGGCAACCGCGCGCGATGGCCTCGGTGCCGACTGCGTGATCGATGCCGCCGGTGTTTCTGCGACACTCAAGGCTGCACTGCAACTGGTGCGACCCGCAGGATGGATCACGAAAGTGGGATGGGGCCCGCAACCGTTGAACTTTTCCCTTGATCCACTGGTGCAGAAAAATGTGACACTCCAGGGCAGCTTCAGCCACAACTGGCCCGTGTGGGAGATGGTTCTCCAACTTCTCTCCAGCAAAAAACTCGACGTCCGCCCGATCGTGGGTGGCCAATGGGCGCTACAAGACTGGAAGGTAGCCTTCGAGAAAATGCATCACGGCGAGATCGTCAAAGCCGTCCTGTTGCCTTCCGCGAAGTAACGACTACTTTTCGCTATGTCACGCCGCAAGCTGTCGAAGTTTTCCAGCCGTTTTTACGGTAGCCTTTCCGCAGCCTGCATACTGTGGCTGGGAGCCTCCACTTCCTCTTCGCAGATCTTCCTGCACGACGAAGCCGTCAGTGGCGATCTTTCGGATGAATTCGATGTGCCAGACGTATTTGCGCTTCCTTCTGGCTCAAGCTTTTTGCGCATGAACCTGAGTTCGACAGACGTCGATCTTTTCACCGTGTTGCTGCCAGTAGGGCAACAACTCGACAGCTTGATCGTTCGCGACTACCATTCGGTGCTGGGTAACATTTCGTTCCTCGGCCTCCAGGTAGGCGACCAATTGTCCGCGCCGCCTTCGTCCAATTTTGCCGATCCCATTGACTACGTCATCTTCGGCGACTGGGCGATCGCTGAAGACATCCTCCCGCTGATGGTGCAGACCAATCCAGCACTGGAACTGCCCCTCACCAATCGTTCCATTGCATTCTGGGGCAACGAAACTGGTGCGGCCTCCAGCTTTGTCCTGGAATTCCGCACGTCCACCTCGCCTGTTCCAGAACCGTCCAGTGTTGGGTTACTGGGGCTGAGCGTGGCACTGTCTATAGTGAGACGCCGACGCAAAGGCTGATAGTCCCCACGCTGTCCGAAATCGCCAGGCAACTGGAGAGACTTGAGAGACATCCTTAAGCGACTTGAGGAACTCCTGATGGATAAAGATCAAGATCAATTGGGCCACACTCCTACACTCCCGGTGTTCTCCAAACTACTTTCGCCATTGCAGCCAGCAGGCCAAGGATTGGCCAAACAAAAAGAAAAGCGGGTATCCCTTCTCAGGGAACCCGCTATTTCGTTCGTGCAGAAGAAAAATTTACTGCAGTCCAACTCATGGAAGGACAGTGCTGAACCCAGGGGCGACGCCCACTGGTTGCGCACCTTCGCCAGCATCACTGAATTCGCGATGCAGCGTCTGGAACTGGCTGGTCAGAGTTTCGACCTTCACAGCGAGATCGTTGTAAGCAGTGGTGAGCACATCGCGCTCAAGCTCCAGGGCCTGACGCTCGGCGGTCAATTCTTCAATTTTTGAATCCTTGCGCAGCCCATCGGTATCGGCAGCAGCAGCGTTGTCTATCTGATCCTGAAGTGCAGCCAGCCGGGTCACCAGATCCTGGCGGTTCTGCACCAAGGCTGCCTGATCGTCCTTGAGACGCTGAATGGTCTCCTGTTTGGTCTCGTTTTCCCCAAGCAGCGCCTGTAGCCGTTCTGTCAATTCGTTGACTTCCTGAGCAAGCTTCTTGCGGGTATCGATCAGCATACGCTTTTCTTCTTCAAGGCGATCCAGAAGACTTTTCTGATCTTCTGCGATCTTCTGCAGACCGGCAATCTTCTCTTGCAGTTCCTTATTTTCACTGGCAGTCCCTGCAAGCGCTGTGTTGTCATCCTTCAACTTGGTGAGTTCACCATTCAGACGATCGATGGTTCCCTTCAACTCAGCGACCAGTGTGGTCTGGTCTTTCACCCGAGCAAAGAGTGACGCAACTTCCTTCTGCAACCCTGTCCGCTCAGCTTGGAGTGCTGCAACCGTCTGCTTGAGCCCCTCTTCGCGCTTGGCGGAATCAGCAAGGCTGCCTTCAAGTTCGGAAATCTTGGTGTTTGCAGAAGCGAGCTTCGTTGCAAGATCGGCAGCCTCCGCAGTGCTGGCCTTCAATTGAGCTTCGGTCTCGCCCAATTTCACCGTCAGCGACGCCACATTTTTCTCGGCTTCGTCAGCACGGCTAGTTTGCGTTGCAACGTTGCCGGAAAGGGTGGAAACCTCCCCCTCAAGCTCATGCTGAGTGTGCACGAGATGATTGTTCTCCATCTTCAGGTTTTGCTCGATCTTCTTTGAAAATCCGAGAAAACCCAAGAGACCGACGATAAGGATCCAAATGAGCCAACTGCGCGACTTTCCCGCAGAAGCCTCCGAGTCGTATACTTTTCCAGTAGTAGTATGAGTAGATTCCATAGTTGATAGTGTTGTGGTCAGATTACTAATAATGTAATATTCTCAAAGGTCTGATCCAATTTCAGTAAAGAATGTCCGATATTAAAATCAACAAAAAAGTTATATAAACAAGAAATTAAGCTACCTGAATGAACTTTTTCTACCCTCTGCAAACTAAGCACTACTAGCACTCCAGCGATCGTGGTGCACAGATAGCTTGAAAATAGTCCATAATTCATTCACGTTAAGTGCTTTAAGAATCTGAGATCAGGAATCCGGTCGCGATCCCCACAGATTCTTTAGCATAGAAACTCAGGGGATGAAATCGACGGATTGCAGAGCCCTCACACTTTTTCCAGCACCACCACATCCTGACGAACGGTCGCCTGGGGCACTGCTTGCTCAATGATTTGACGAATGCGGAAGCCTTCCTTTGACCAACGCTCGTTCAAGTAGGCATGCGTATGGAAAGTGCTGAGATAATAGTCAGGCAGATCTGGCGTCTTGCCCAAGTCGGTATAGCAAAATCCCTTCTCTCCATACTCAGCACGCTGGGCATCGGGAACGAAACGCTGAAAGGATGGCCCGTGCACGGTCGCCAGCATGAGCCCGCCTTTGCGCAGAGTAGCCCCCAGGGCTTTTAGCCACTCGAATTGCATGTCTTCCGGCAAGTGCGTGAACACTGACAACACCGTGATCACATCAAACTCAGGCAGATCATCCGGCATCGGTGGACGATCTCCATTCACAAAGTAGCGCCCGGTGCCGACCAGCTCTGCGTTGCACCAGTCGATCGCCGACTTGTCGATGTCACAGCCAAAGAGTTCGACATCGCCCTCGCCCAGGCAATCGAGAAATCGCGTCACCCGCGCGCAGCCACAACCAAAATCGAGAACTCTACGAACGCCACCTGTGACATTTTCATCTCGGACAATTCGCCCCAGACGCTGAGCTGCCATGTAGCCGGTGATCAACATGTGTAAGCCATCATCAAAATCCGCATCACGCCGGTGAGCGATATGCGCGACGATATTCCGTGGAGGCGTCGCCAGATTGTAGATCTTTCCAAAGTGCTCGGCCCACAGCTTTTGATGGTCGAGCTCCACGTCGTTGAGCGTTTCCTGGGTCTCGCGCAGTTGAAACTGAAGACGGTCACGCGTTTCGCGGATCTTGTCCCGTTGTTCACGGAGTTTCTGGATCTTCGAGTCCTGCTCTCGGATCCGCGCTGCGTTTCTCTCGGCGCTTTTGCTTTTGCTGCTGAATAATCCCATTTGGTTCGAAAATGTTGCGATCAGCCGTGCCGCATCACGTTTTCCAAGTAGGCCCGGTAATCAGGATTCCGAGTTGCTGCAATGAGGCCCTCCATGCCAGCGTTGTCGATAAATCCCATATGGTGGGCGATCTCTTCGATGCAGGCAACTTTCAGATTCTGCTGACGTTCGATCGTTCCAATGTAGTTGCCCGCCTCAAGCAGGCTCTCTGGCGTCCCCGTGTCCAACCATGCCACACCACGCCCTAACACTCTCACATCCAGCATGCCGTCATTGAGGTACGCTACGTTCAGATCGGTGATCTCCAGCTCTCCTCGCCCTGAGGGCTGCAGCGCCTTGGTTCGTTCGACCACTGTTTCGTCGTAAACGTAGAGACCGGGAACGGCAAAGTTGCTCTTGGGCTGCTTCGGCTTTTCCTCGATGCTCAATGCCTTGCCCTCTGCATTGAATTCCACTACCCCGAACCTCTCAGGATCACGCACGTGCGCACCGAACACACATGCCCCCGTTTTGAGCGCGAGCGCCTCGCGGAAGAAGCCTAGCTTTCCATAGAAAATGTTGTCGCCGAGGATCAAGGTGGCACCGTTCCCGCCAAGAAATTCTTCGCCGATGAGAAAAGCCTGGGCGATCCCGTTCGGCTCTGCTTGCTCTGCATATTCGATTTGCATCCCGATCTGCGAGCCATCACCAAAAAGATTCCTGAACTGCGGCAAGTCTTTCGGCGTGGAGATGATCAGTACCTCACGAATGCCGCCGAGCATCAGCGTTGATAGCGGATAGTAAATCATTGGCTTGTCGTAGACCGGCAGCAGCTGTTTGCAGACAATCTGCGTCAGCGGATGGAGCCGCGTCCCCGCGCCTCCCGCCAGGATAATCCCGCGAGTACTTTTCGTTTCAGTCATGAATGTCAGACCGTGGTAAGCTCGGCAAGGGCCATCGTCAACCCTACGGACGCCAGGGTAAACTCGCCGGAAGAAAAGGTTTCCCTGCGCCAGCCGTTGGCACGACGGAATAGATACTCTTCTGGAGAGACACGCCGATAAAATCGGACGGCTGGCATGGCGTGAAGATACCGAAACTTCGCATCGGACGCAAGCGGCGACGAAAATGCCAGGCTCGCCCCTTCATTTCAACTGTCAGCCAGCGATTGCCACTCGGGAATTCCTATTCTACCCTGCACCCGATGAATCGCTTCAAAAGAACCAGTCGCCGCTTATCAGGCAGCGCACAATGCGTGACTGGCCTGCTCACGGGACTTCTCGCCTTCCTGGCACCGGGATGCTCTGGCCAGGGAGACCATTCCAGCAACGCCAAAGAAAAACAGGGAACCGCTCCTGTGATTGTCGACGCCGTTGTGATGAAATCGCCCGACTTGCCGTCTCCTGAAACCGCCCCGTATCGTGACTGCCTGCTGACCGTGTTCTGCCGCGTCGAACGCTCCATTTCTGGAGACGCCACAGAAGGACAAACCTTCCTTGCGACCACATGGGCCTTCAGAGACAAAGTAATTCAATCAGGTAAGGAACTGACCGATGGCGCACTGATCCGCTTCACTCTGGCACCACTCGATCTAGAGGGTGCCGGATTGGGCACCATCATGCGTATCGATGAAACCGAGGCATTCGATGAACCTGAGTTTTGGGTGCAATCGATGGCAGTGGTAAAACCGGGGGCACATGTGCATGTCGAGCCCCCTGTGTATGGTTCACCGCTGGAAGAACTGGAACCTTTGAATCGCAAACTCGTCGAACGAGGCGAAGGATTCACCGTCGGGCAGGAGGGATTCTTCTTCGGCATGCCCACGCGGGAAATTTATCGCAAAGATTTTTGGAAACTGCCGGACGCCGCTCCTGACGGACCGGGATCGCTCAAGGTCGTCCTGGACTTTCACCAACAACTCGCAGAGAAAGGCATCCCCCTGCTGTTTGTGGTAGTCCCGCGCGCCAGCACGCTCTTCCCAGACCTGGAGACCGGCCTACCTTACAACTGGGAGCAAACTGGCCCGGTGAACGGGCCCGTTGACGACTGGTGCCAGGCGTTGCGGACAGAAGGCGTTCACGTCCTGAATTTGACTCCGCAGCTGCTGGCACAGCGCTTCACCACTGCACAAGATGGAAAAAGCTACCCCGTCTACCTGCCCAACGATAGCCACTGGTCTCCCTTTGGTGCGCAACTCGCAGCCAAAGTAACGTCGGACTACATTCGGGACAATGACCTGTTGTCGGCAGAAATTGCAAACTTCATCGAGCCCGAGCACCGTGAAGTTCCCATTTCGCACCGCGGAGATCTCGCCGACCTCATGCGATCGAATGGCATCACCGACCTTGATGTCGACACCATCGCATTCCCCGTCGAGCCCGCACCTGTAAACACAGGCTCCCAGGTTCAGCTGTTGGGAGACTCGCTGACCCGAATCTTCGCAGACAATCGATCGAGCTACGGCGATCACTTAAAGGCACGCATCGGCGCACAATGGGACACCATCGCTCCGAACGCAGGCGTCTCCACAGCGCGTAGAATATTCTCAAGGAAACTGGACATGGATGAGATCGATCTCGTCATCTGGGAAGTGGCAGAAGAATTTCTGGCCATGCCGAAAATGTGGCGATTGATCCCGATGAACACTGAGGACACGCTCCAGCTCTGGCGGGACAGCCTCTTGAGTAAAGCCATCCAGCCAGCTGCCACGAACGTTGCGCCCAAAGCCTTCGAAGACCCAAGTGACTGGGACCGCCTGGTTGGCATTCGGGTCACCAGCGATTCCAGCCTCACCTGGAAGATTTCACCCACGGAGAATGCTCAGCTGACGGTGAGAGTCAGAGTCGGCCCCGTAGAAGCGGGTGTCTCCCAGCGCGCAGGCGTCACTTTTCGTATTCTTGAGGATGGAAAAGAAATCTATCGAACTGGACTCGTCCCGCGCCGTGACCGGTACGTCACCTCAGAGACCATCACCATTCCTCTACCAAAAAAAGCAGACGCCGAACAATCAGAGCTCACTCTCATCACCGAAGTGGCCAGCGGAACTCCCCCACCCTGGATCGACTGGGTTACCCCTGAGGTCTTTGGAGCAGCGATGGGGGAATGACGATTCAGGCCGACTGGCGGAGCACGGTAGATCCTCGCTTTGAGGTTATTCTGGTATCATCTGGATTCCCCACACCGTCTTATCTCACGCAAGGACATCCCGGACAACGCGTCCATGCACATCGGTCAGTCTGAAATCTCTTCCAGAGTAGCGATAGGTAAGTTGCTCATGGTCGATGCCTAGCAGATGAAACATGGTCGCGTGCAGGTCATGAACGTGGACCGGATTCTCCACGGCATGCATGCCGAGTTCATCGGAGGCACCGTAGGCCATGCCTCCGCGCACCCCG
>JAQCER010000115.1 GCA_027618625.1 Verrucomicrobiota bacterium | reverse complement strand
CCCTCAGCGCAAATCCTCCGGGGCAAGCACGTACACGCACACAAGCCGACAGGCAGGAATCCGAAAATGAACCGGCTCCTGACGACAGCGACGGCAGCGACGACAACGACGGCAAGGAAGCAGCCCCTGACGAGGAGAACGGCGAAAACGGCGAAAACGACGACAGCGACGGCAGCAACGACGGCAAGGAAGCAGCCCCTGACGAGGAAAACGGCGAAAACGTCCCACCGAATCGTGCGGAGAGGACGCAGATCATTCCATCGACCCATCAGATGACCATGAAATTCGGAACACCGGCGGTTTCAGTTCTGGAGCTTTTGGAATGAATGAGTTAGCGTTACCATCGGTGTTTTTTTCCATTCGTAGACGCATGCTCAGTGCAAATCTCCCAGCAGCGTTCGCGCTGGCTTTGGTGGGGATTCCGACGGCGTCTTTTGGGCAAGTAGCGATCGCATCCGCCCATGGCCCCTCCCCAGAGGGCGGAATCGTCCCGAGAACCTTTGCGACCATAACACGGCTGAATTCGCTCTTCAGCGTTCCATCCGAAGAACGTGCGGGAGAAATGAAGCTGCCCCCGGTCGAAACGGACGTATGGCTGGGAAAGCGCCGCACCATTGCCAGCGGCGAATCAGAGTGGCGCTATCTGGACACTGCTGCCGGACCACCAGACGAATGGATCCATGCGGACTTTGATGCTTCCAAGTGGAAGAAAGGGAGAGCGCCACTGGGATATGGTGAAGACAGCGTGGTGACCAAAATCGATTTTGGTATCGAGGCGAACAAACACCCGGCCGCGTTCTTCAGGCTTGAGTTTGCGGTCAAAAAAGAGACCAGTTCTACCTGGGTGATGCGCGCGAGCGTGGATGACGGCGCCGTATTCTATTTGAATGGGACAGAGATTCAACGCATTCGGATGCCGGAGGGGAGAATCAAGGAATCCACACGCCCCATCGTGAAGGCCGGGGCATCGTCCGGGTTGGAGCAGAGATTTGTCCCGTTTGAGGTCGACTCCAATGTGCTGAACGACGGCGATAATGTGCTCTGCGTCAGTGTTCACCAGGCAGACGGAGACAGCAGCGATCTGGTGCTGGATGTGGAATTGTTAGGGTTAACGGCTGCGGAATTCGCCGCGCTGGATCAGCAGGAAGCCCGGCAGGCAGAACAGCTAGAAATGGCAAAGCTCGCAGAGCCCGCGGTTGCGGACCAAATCGCCCCGATCGCCGTCGGGCAACCGGCTTCAGTGCTGTCCATCTTCGACAGTCGGATCCAGCCAGAGCAGTCGAGGCTGAGACACCTGCTGGAATCGCTGCCGCGCTTTATTGGCATCAATAGCGACCAGGTTGAGGAGCTTGTCCTGGCAGCCAATGACGCGGTCGGACGGTTACGCCAATCGGTCGAAAAACGCAGCGCAGATGCTGATCAGGCTGCGCAAAATCTATTGCGCAATGAAATCTATCAGAACAAGATTTCTCTGGCGGACGACGAAGAATTGATCGAAACGTTCGCTGCGATCCTCACTCCCGACCAACTTGCGAAGTATTCCACCTTCGTGAAGCAACGGGAGGATGTACGTCTTTCGACCACGATCGAAATGTTCTACGCGAATCTGGACTGTGGGGTGTTCTTTACAGAAGAACAGCGCCCGAAGATTCTGAGCCTGCTCCGCGAAATCGCTACCGATCCCGCGACCGAAAAAAGCTATCCGGCCAATAATAATCCGATTTCCTCTTACTATCGGATCGTGAATGGCTTCAGCAACATCGTGCGTAGCAATGACGCACGTCTGAAAGAAATACTAACGCCCCAGCAGCTGTTGACCCTGAACGAAGGGATCACCACCGGCTCCATATTCGGCGGGCAATTCATAAACGTCGATCGGGTGCTTGCCCCGGAAGAAAAGTGATCCGCTCAGCTTACAGTCCAGTGCTTGAAAAGCTGCTGCTGCTGGCGCTAGTAGTGGTCGCAGTCCTGCTGCCGAAGGCTATCGCGAGTGGGGACGAAGCCAATAGTACCACGCTCGATGCGTTGGGTTACGATCATACGCGGAGCGGCGTCGAGCGTTGCCTTTCGGATCTGGTCTGGACGCCCGAAAGGGAAGCGGAATTCGACCAGGCACTCATGGAGCTGGATGCCGAAGCGTTCGCCACCAGAGATGCGGCGACAGCCACGCTGATGCGCATGGCATCCCTCCCTCACGAGCGCCTGACCCTGGAATTCAACAAAGCCGAGCTGACGATTGAAAAGCGCCGGCGTATCTGCGAGGTGCTGCATCTCAACACCGCGACGAGGCGGGAATTCCTGCTCTATCTGGCCGCGTCTGCCATCAGCACTGAAGGCTATGAGGGGCTGACGGCAGTTCTTTTGCACGCTGCGAATTCAGTTCCCGTCAAACAACGATCCGTCTGGGACGCGGTGCGCGCAGCGATCGATCGCACGGCGACCAAAAACGATGTTGAGGTGCTCCGGCGTGGCATTTCACTGCCAGAAGCAACTGCCCGCGCCATCGCCTGTCAGGGCCTGGCGTCGATGAAAGGTGCCGAAGCTATCCCCGACTTGCGTCCCCTGCTCACCGACCCGGATCCGCGGGTACGATTTCACGCGGCCCTGGCATTTTACGAGCTGAAATCGGGCGAATGTTTGTCCGCATTCATCTCGCTGCTCGACACGACACTTCCGGACGACTACCAGAAGCACGATACCCATATACGATTCAACAGCGTGAACATCCTCAAAAAACTAACAGGACAGAGTTTCGGCTACCGTGCCGGACACACGCCGGAGGTGCGCCGCCCGTCGATCGAGCAGTGGCAGACATGGCTCGAAAAAGAGGCACCTACCGCGACTCTCCACTTCGACGGAGCCTGAAATTTTACCCTTACACAATTCTTATGGCAGACGAAAACATGAACGACGAAGACCTCCAGCAGTTGGCAGCGGTGAAGGAAGCCACCGGCAAAGTGCGCACCGAGCTGGCAAAAGTAATTATCGGGCAACACGAGGTCATCGACCAGTTGCTGATGGCGATCTTCGCCCGCGGCCACTGCATGCTCGAAGGTGTGCCTGGGCTGGCGAAGACCCTGATGGTGAGCACGCTTGCGGATTCCCTGAAGATGTCTTTCAACCGAGTTCAGTTCACGCCGGACTTGATGCCATCGGACATCACCGGAACAGAAATCTTACAGGAGGACAAATTGTCTGGTGCACGCGAGTTCCGATTCATCAACGGCCCGATTTTTGCCAACATCATTCTCGCCGACGAAATCAACCGAACCCCGCCGAAGACGCAGGCAGCTCTGCTTGAGGCGATGCAGGAACGGCAGGTGACCGTGGGAGGAAAACGCCACCGCCTGCCTGATCCTTTCTTCGTGCTCGCCACTCAGAACCCGATCGAGCAAGAGGGCACTTACACTCTTCCAGAGGCACAACAGGACCGCTTCATGTTCAAAGTGTTCGTGAAATATCCATCCTATGATGAAGAGTATCAGGTCGCATCAACGACTACGTCACAGGTAGACACTGAAGTGATGCCCGTGTTGTCTGGCGAAGAGATCAGCAACATTCAAAAACTTGTGCGCCGGGTGCCGGTTCCTGCACATGTGATTCATTACGCACTGCGACTGGTGCGCTCGACCCGCGTGTTGGAAGGTAATGTTCCTGAGTTCATCCGTGACTTCCTCAGCTGGGGTGCCGGACCGCGTGCCGTGCAATTCCTGCTGCTGGGAGCAAAGGCACGGGCCGTCATGAACGGCAGGTCCGCCGCCTCCAGTGCGGATCTCAAATCCGTAGCTCACGCCGTGTTGCGCCATCGCCTGATCACGACATTTGGAGCAGAGTCGAGCGGCATCACCAGCGATCATGTTGTCGACAAACTTCTCGAACACGTTTCCGAGCGCGCGGACAAAGATGAAGTCGTTCCAGAGCTGAAACCAGCACTGACCGCTGCTTGAGCGCACGCATTTCCGAGTGATGTCAACCAAGCCCGTGAGCTACCTCAATCCAGAAGTGCTCGACCGCATCAAGCGGCTCGAAATACGCGCGCGCATGGTGGTCGAAGGCTTCATCACCGGCATGCATCGCAGCCCGTACAATGGCTTTGCGATTGAATTCGCCGGTCACCGCGAGTATGCGCCTGGCGACGAATTGAAACACATTGACTGGAAAGTGTGGTCGAAAACAGACCGGCTTTACATCAAGGAATACGAAGAGGAGACCAACCTCAAGTGCACCTTAATCATCGATGCCAGCAAGTCGATGGCTTACGGTGCCCCCAAGTGGTCAAAGTTCGACTACGCAGCCACGGCAGCTGCTGCACTGGCGCATTTGCTCCAGCAACAACAGGACGCAGTCGGGTTGGTGACCTTCAACAACAAGATCAAAGACGTCCTTCCAGCCAGCTCCCGCAGCAACCATCTGCGGCAAATGGTGCATACGCTGGAACAACTGGAGCCGAGCGATGCTACCGATGTCAGCGATGTCTTCGTCAGCCTTGCCGGGCAGATCCGTCGGCGCGGCATCGTCGCCATATTTTCTGACCTGATGGTCGATGAAAAAACGCTGAAGGATGCGCTTCAACAGTTCCGCCTGCGCAAGCATGACGTCATCCTGTTTCACATCATGCATGACGATGAACTGACCTTCCCCTTCGACGAGAACACGCGATTCATCGGGCTGGAAGATGTTGAAGACGAAATCGAGGCGGATCCGCGAGCGCTCCACCAGGCATACCTCAATGAAGTGGAGCAGTTCCTGAAGGCGACGCAGAAAACCTGCGCATCGATCGGTGTCGACTATCGATTGGTGAACACAAAGCTGCCACTCGATGCCGTCTTGTCCGAATACCTGAACTTCCGCAAGAGCAAATCGCGCAAATCCTGACAGAACCACCTTTTTAACAATTTGTTTCCAAGTTTTTCCATACCAGCCCTCGCAGTCGCCGGCCTCATCGCCACGGCGGCTCCGATCCTTATTCACATTCTGAATAAGCGACGGTTCAAGCGTGTCGATTGGGCAGCGATGGAATTCCTGCGGCGGGCTTACAAGATTCGGCGGCGGCGAGTGAAGCTCGAAGAACTGCTGCTGCTGGCGATGCGGTGCCTGATCGTGGCGCTGTTCGGCGCTGCACTGGCCCAGCCTTTTTTCGACGAGGGCGCTGCGGGTGATGCACTCGGCGATGCACGCACGGATCGCATCATCGTGCTGGATGATTCGCTCAGCATGAAGGCGCGCTCGGGCGTTTCATCGCCAGCAGAGGAAGCCAGCAAGCTTCTGCGCAACTGGATCAGCGACCTGGCCACTGGCGATGCGGCAGATTCCGTCACCATTCTGCTTACTTCGAAGCCTGCCGAGCCCCTGTTCAATGGCGTTCCACTTACCGAAGATGTCACCAGTCAGATCCTTGAAGAACTGAAAGATCTCCTCCCCAGCCCCAGTGTGGGAGACCTCGCCGGTGCTCTCGTTGAAGTGGAAAAAATTCTGGCCAGTGGAACCGGGCGCGCTGTGAATCAGACCGTCTATGTCATCACGGATATGCGGGCAAAGGACTGGGCATCGGCGAAAGAGCCGGGAATTGACGCAACTCTGCTCGAATCCATGCAACGCATCGGCGAAAGGGCAAACGGCGCCTGGGTGATCGACCTTGCTGGCGAGCAGCGTGGCAACCTGGCAATCGAAGCTGTAACGCCTGCAGATGTCGCGTTGGTCGCCGGTATTATGACGCGGTTCTCAGTCGTCGTCCGCAACTTCAGCGAACGCGAGATCGGCGGAGTAAAGGTTGGCCTCTCCGCTGGCACCGGCGCGCCGCAGACAGAAGATCTGGAGCCTATCCCAGCGAAGGGCAGCGCCACTGCCACGTTCAATGTTGCCCTCCCTGATGTGCCAGCGGAAACTGAAAATTCGGAGATTGTTACCCTGCCCCCGGTCCAGTTGCTTGCGCGCATTTCCACCGCAGATCAAGCCACCGCCGACGCACTGCCGGACGACGATGAGCGCTACTTTCCCGTGCGGCTTTCCCCGGGAATTCGAGTGCTGGTAGTCGACGGCGATCCTTCCGGAACGTTCGGACAAAGTGAAACTTACTTCCTGACCCGAGCACTGGCTCCTCGAGGCAACACGCGCTCGGGGGTGTCGACAACCGTAGTCGATGAGAGCGAGTTTTCGACGCTGGAACTCGATCCTTTCCAGGTGATTTATCTGTGCAACGTGTATGCCATTCCTGATGACCGGCGTGTTGCTCTGGAAAACTGGGTGCGTGGCGGCGGAGGTTTAGTGGTTTCGTTAGGAGATCAGATCGACCAGAATGATTGGAACGACCGGCTGTTCCGCGATGGCCAGGGACTACTGCCTGTGAGACTGGATTCGGTGGAAGGCGACGATACGGAGCAGACATGGACCTACTTTGATCCGCAGGATGCACAGCACGCCATTTTCAAGTTGTTCGAAGGCGGCCAGAATCCGCTGCGCAGTAACGTGAAGGTATTCCAGTGGTGGAAAGCATTACTCCCCGATCCAGCCGCCACACCCGAACCCGTCGGCGAAGGGGCGACACCAGCTGTGGCTGCCGTGCTTGCAACTTTCGGTATCGAAGACAAGTCGCCAGCCATCGTCGAGCGCCCGTTTGGAAAAGGCAATGTGCTCGCCATCACTACTTCTATGGATGTCGACTGGAGTAACTGGCCGCTGGATATCAGCTACCTCGTAGTCATGCAGGAGATCACTCGCCACGTGGCGCAGAGCAATGTCAGGGAAGGCGAGATTGGAGTCGGTTCAGCCATTTCCCAAAGAGTCGACCTCTCTCGATTCCGTCCGGAAGTGACAGTTACCGAACCCTCCACCGAGAGCCGCACCATTCAGGCACGTCCACCGGAAGGTGCAGACACCGGCGCAACTGATTGGATCGCTGAATTCGCGGACACCACAACACCTGGATTTTACACGGTGTCTGTCCGTCCCACGGACGGTTCCGCTCCACAGGATATTCTCTACGCGGCAAACCTGGAACTTACCGAAAGCGATCTTGCCCTCGCTTCTCGCGAAGCAGTGACGCGCGATCTGACCCAGGCTGGTGTCGAATACATTCAGTCGCCAGACAGCTTCAATGCGCTCGATGAAGAATCCGAGAAAAGCGGAATCTGGCGCTACGTGCTCTACGCTGTGCTCGCGCTGATGGCAGTTGAACTGTTTTACGGCTGGTGGATTGCCGCGCAACGGCGAGCAGTGAAGCCACTTTCCTTCGGTCAGGGCGGCAGATCGATGGCACGAGCGGCGGCGATCGTATTCGCGGCGACCACTTTTACCGCGCTGGAATCACCGGTGCATGCGCAGGGAATCGTGATTGGTGACATCGAAATAGAGAATCCGGCGGGCGCACCAAATGCACTTCAGGCGTTGGGAGGGCCGCAATTGAAAACCAACGAGGAGATCGGTGATATCCTCGCTCAGGCGGATGATCTCGTTACCCAAGAGCGATATGAACTGGCCACTGTGCTCTGGCAAAAGGCACTCGATACCAGTGCAGACACGCTCTTCACTCGCGAAGAGTGGAAAGTCTCGCGGGGGGATTACCAATACCAGGTTTTCAGGCCGGTGGTTTCCGAGATTGAAGCCACACTGTCCCAACTTCCTCAAGAAGCGCTGAAGGCTTATCAATTGAAAGCCGATGGCGATGCCGAAGCCTTGCTGGCCGCCGCAGCCACTTCAGAGCGACGGCAGGCGCTTGGCGAAGTTGTCGCCCGCTTTTTCCTAAGCTCAATCGGCGATGACAGCGCCTTCGAATTGGCCGGCTACATGCTCGATGATCTGGAGTATTTCGGAGCGGCTCGTGTTCTTCGCAAGCTGCTCGACCACCACCCGGCCCTGTCCGTCAACCGCACGGAAATCCTCAAGCGCCTCGCCGTTG
>JAQCER010000114.1 GCA_027618625.1 Verrucomicrobiota bacterium | reverse complement strand
CAACGCCGACAAGAAATACTTCAAAGGCAAGATTGAATTCTGGGACGAGCTGATGAGCCACGGCAGCTACGACACGTTCTGGCAATCCCGCAATATTCTCCCGCATCTGAAGAACGTGAAAACCGCCGTCATGACCGTTGGTGGATGGTTCGATGCCGAGGATCTCTACGGGCCGCTCAATATTTACAAGGAAGTGGAGCGCAACAATCCGGGGATCTTCAACACGCTGGTCATGGGGCCGTGGGCGCACGGAGGCTGGTCACGTGGGGATGGCGACAGCCTTGGTCATGTTCGCTTCGATGCGAAAACTTCGGAGTTTTACCGCAATGAAATTGAGCTGCCGTTCCTGAAGCATTTTTTGAAGGGAAAAGGAAAGGGGACGGGGAAAGACGATCCCAAGCTGAATCTGCCAGAAGCATTTGTGTTCGAGACAGGCACCAATCAGTGGCGGCGGTATGACAGCTGGCCGCCGAAGAACACGACCGTGAAGTCGCTCTCTTTACAACCTGGTGGGCGGCTTGCCTTTGGCCCGGTTGCTGCGGATGGCGCAGGGGAAAGTGCGTATGACGAATACGTCAGCGATCCGGCAAAGCCTGTTCCATACGTTCCAAACATCTCGATTGGTATGACCCGTGAGCACATGGTCGATGATCAGCGCTTCGCTTCATCACGTCCGGATGTCCTGGTCTACACATCCGACGTTCTTGAGGAAGACATCACAATCGCCGGGCCGATCGCTGCCAAGCTGAAGGTTTCCACTACAGGTACCGATTCTGACTGGATTGTGAAATTGATAGACGTCTATTCCGGCGACTACCCCAACCCGGATCCGAATCCTGCCGGGGTGCAGATGGGTGGCTATCAGCAACTCGTACGGGGCGAGGCCATGCGCGGCAAATTCCGCGACAGTTTCGAGACGCCCAGCCCATTCGAGCCTGGCAAAGTCACTGCAGTTGAGTTTGTCCTGCCAGATGCCTATCACACCTTCCGTCGCGGTCATCGCATCATGGTGCATGTGCAAAGCTCGTGGTTTCCTCTCGTCGATCGGAATCCACAGAAATTCTGCGATATCTACCGGGCCAGCGAGGAAGATTTTCAAAAAGCAACGCAGCGAGTGTATCCGTCAGCATTGCAGGTGCGGGTTTTGACCCCGGGATCGTCGGACTAACCAGTGCGAGCAGGTCGCTGAACGACTCGGGGCGTGTATTCGACATCCTCCTTGCGACTTGGCGTTGACGGCTTGGCTGGTTTCCGTAGCTTCGGGTGGATGATGAGATATAGTGAACGCCTGACTGCGCGCATCGAAAGTGCGGGAACCCGCCTTTGTGTGGGGCTGGACCCTCGCCCCGAGATCATTGATGGTGACATTGGTGAGTTTTTGGATCGGGTTGTCGGTGAAACTGCTGAGCATGCCGCTGCATTCAAGCCGAACATCGCTTATTTCGAAGCTCTTGGGCTGCGTGGTTTGCAAATCCTTGAGGAACTCCTGGAGAAAATGCCGAAGGAAGTGCCGGTGATTCTCGACTGCAAGCGCAGCGATATCGGCGAGACCCAGCGCTATTACGCTCGGGCGTATTTTGAACATTGGAATGTCGACGCGGTGACCTTGAATCCGTTCCTGGGCTTCGACACGATCGAGCCCTTCCTGCAATACGAGGGGAAGGGTGCGTATTTGCTGGCGGTGACTTCGAATCCCGGGTCGGCGGATTTTCAGATGCAGCGTACCGCGGACGGCCGATATCTGTTCGAGCTGGTGCAGGACATGGCGACCAAGGCCCAAGGGTTGCCGGGCGATGTCGGTCTGGTAGTCGGGCTGACCAATGCGTCGAACGAAGTTCGCGGTCGCATCGCAGATTTGCCGCTGCTCATGCCGGGGCTGGGAGCTCAGGGCGGTGACTTGCAGGAGTTGGCGAAAGATCAGAGGCAGGCTCCGGTCGTCGTCAATGTTTCGCGCGGGGTGCTCTACGATGGAAACTCGTTCGCGGAATCTGCCAGGCGTTTCAAGGATCAGATCAACTCCGTAATGCTGTCCGATTGATGGAACCAAGGGCCTTACCTGAAGCGTAGACTACGATGTCAGTGACCAGTCCCATCACAATCGTCGGAGGCGGACTCGCGGGCCTTGCGCTCGCGGCAGGTCTGCGGCGCTCTCTTGTTCCGGTGACCGTCCACGAGGCGGGAAGCTATCCTCGCCACCGGGTGTGCGGTGAGTTCCTCTCTGGACTGCGGCAGGAAACGCTCAACAACCTGGGGATCGCATCCTGCTTTGACGGAGCTGCTTACCACAGTTCGGTGCGATGGTTCCAGAAAGGTGCCGGGCTCAGTGACCATCGACTCCCTGAGCCAGCGATGGCGCTTTCCCGATACCGACTCGACAGGCGTCTGTGCGAGCATGTCCGTGAACTGGGTGCGGTTGTCGTTGAGAAGTCGCGGCTCCCGCGTCGGCTTGAGGAAGGCACTGTCTGGGCGGCTGGACGCGTGCCTCGTAAAGGCGAGTGGATCGGGGTGAAGTGCCATGTCACGGGCGGGTTAGAGCTCGATTCGGACCTGGAAATGCACCTTGGAACGAATGGTTACATGGGCATGGCTGAAGTCGAAGACGGGCGCATCAATGTCTGTGGCTTGTTCCGCCTCGATCGCTCACTGCGTGGCAACAAGGCCGGGGCGCTTCTGCTCTCTTATCTTGGCTGTGGTGGCCATGCGAGCCTCGTCGAGCGCTTGCGGCATGCGGCGGTGGACGAGGAATCGTGCTGCGCGATGGCTGGATTCGCACTCGGTTGGCAGCGGGAGACGCCCGGGCAGCTTGCGATCGGCGATGCTGAGGCGATGATCGCTCCATTTACCGGAAACGGAATGACAATGGCGCTTCAATCGGCCGAACTGGCCGTGCCCCTGCTGGTCGACTGGAGTCGTGGACACGTCACCTGGGAAAACTGCCAGAGCGAGATCCGCGAAAAATTGCGGGGAATGTTTCGCCGACGGATGGCTGTCTCTTGTGCTGTGAATCCGTTGCTGGTGCGCCCGGTTGCCCAGAAATGGATCGGTGCGTTTGCCCGGCGCGGCCTGGTGCCGGTGCGCTCATTGCTCGAACTCGTCCGCTGATTGCAGTATGATTTTGCAATCGATCGCCACTGCCGTGCCTCCCAATCGCTTTACTCAAGGCGAGTGTTACACGGCGCTCGAGGCCAGCCCGATTTTCTCGCAGTTGAACCCGCGCTCGCAAGGTCTGGTGAAGCGAGTGCTCAGCAACGAAACTTCAGGTATCCACGCGCGCTACTTTGCTGCCGATTCGATCGCCTCGATCGTTGGGCGCTCGGCGCAGGAGTTGAACGAAATGTTCGAACTTCAGGCGCCGACGTTGGCGGGTCAGGCGCTGGTGAGAGCACTGGACAGCGCGGGAGTCAACGCTGGCGAACTGGATGCGCTCTTCGTCTGCACCTGCACCGGTTATCTTTGCCCTGGAGTTACCAGTCATGTTGCTGAACAGGTGGGGCTCCGCAGCGATGCTTTTCTGTCGGATCTCGTTGGCCTAGGTTGTGGCGCGGCGATTCCGACTCTTCGATCTGCCGCTGGGTTCCTGGCGCTGCATCCAGGCGCAAAGGTGGCAACGGTCGCAGTGGAGGTGTGTTCGGCAGCATTCTACGTGAGCGATGATCCTGGCGTGTTGGTTTCATTGTGCCTGTTTGGTGATGGGGCTGCCGCTGCCCTCTGGAGTGATGACTGGCGCGATGGCTCGAATGGCGGTGCTGGCAAATGGACGATCGGCGAGTTTACAGCATTACACGTTCCTGAACACCGGGAGAGTATTCGCTTCACCAATGCCGAAGGCAAATTGCGGAACCAGCTGGCAAAGTGCGTGCCGACCATTGTGGCGGAAGCGGTGGCGGGCTTGTTCGCCAGGCGGAAAGGGGAACCGGATCGCATTCTTGCCCATTCTGGCGGGCGCGACGTGATCGATGCGATCGAATCGGCTCTGGCCACGGATCTTGTCGAAACCCGCGCCGTGCTCACAGAATTTGGCAACATGAGCAGCCCTTCCTTGCTTTTCGCTCTGGAAAAGGGGCTCGCGTCTTCAGCTGCGGATGGCGTATCCCGGTTCTGGCTCACCGCATTTGGCGCGGGATTTTCGGCGCACGCGTGCGAGATGTGGCGTCTACCGTGATTTTGACTGCAAGATCGACGCGGGTGGAGGTTTTCGGGCACTTGCCAAGCGATCGGGTAGCGTTTACGGAAGGGTTTTCCCTTGGAATATCAACGATCTGAACAAAACCTGAAATGGCTACTTACATCTACCAGACCATCCCCGCAAATCCGGGCGAAGAGCCCCGGCGATTCGAAGTGCAGCAGAAGATGTCAGACCCGCCTCTGGAGAAGGATCCGGAGACCGGACTGCCCGTGAAACGCATCATCACCGGCGGCTCCGGTGTCATCTTCAGCGGGACGAGTATTCTCTCGATGAACTCAAAAGGTTCGCGGTAATCAACCAAAGCTTATGTGGAAAGGTCGATTCGAAAAAGACACTTCTGATTTGGTTCAACGGTACGGAGAATCCATCTCCTATGACTGGCGCCTCTACAGCCATGATATTCGTGGTTCGATCGCGCATGCCTCGGCGCTGAATGCTGCAGGCATCCTTACTGCGAAGGAATTTGCTGCGATCAAGAAAGGCCTGAACCAGATCGAAAAGGAAATAGACGCCGGGACTTTCGAGTTTTCGATCGGACTGGAAGACATCCACATGAACATCGAATCCGCACTCACCAGGCGGATCGGCGCAGCTGGGGCAAAATTGCACACGGCACGCAGCCGCAACGATCAGATTGCGCTCGATATTCGCCTGTATTGTCGTGATGAAGTGCGCGAGATTATCGGGCTCATCAGAAAGCTTCAGACTGCACTGGTTGGATGCGCAGGGCGGCATCAGAGTGCAGTCGTTCCCGGCTATACGCACTTGCAGCGGGGGCAGCCGGTCCTGTTTGCCCACCATCTGCTGGCCTATGTGGAAATGTTAGAACGCGATGCCGCCCGTCTGGCGGATTGCCTCAAGCGGATCAATGTCATGCCGCTCGGTTCGGGCGCACTGGCTGGATCGACGATTGTGCTGGATCGCAAGTTGGTCGCGAAGCTGCTGGAATTCCCGACAGTGACTACGAACAGCATGGATGCGATCAGCGATCGCGATTTTGTTGCAGAGCTTCTATTCGCGATTGCCCTCGCAGGGACGCATCTGTCGCGACTGAGCGAGGACGTCATTTTATGGGCATCGGCTGAGTTCGGGTTCGTGTCCTTGAGTGATGCGCATACCACCGGCTCCAGCTTGATGCCACAGAAGAAGAACCCGGATGTCGCCGAGTTGACGCGCGGGAAAACCGGTCGCCTCTACGGCAATCTGATGTCCCTGCTGACGTTACTCAAGGGATTGCCGATGACTTACAATCGCGACCTGCAGGAAGACAAAGAGCCACTCTTTGATTCGATCGACACGATACGCATGGCGCTCGATGTATTCGCGGAAATGGTCGCTGCCATGAAAGTCAATGAGAGCGTAACTCTGAAGGCTGCGTCGGATCCGTTTCTTCTTGCCACCGATCTTGCCGACTATCTGGTGAAGAAGGGTGTGCCGTTTCGGAATGCACACGAAGTGATCGGGCAACTGACGGCGCATTCGTTGAAATCAGGCATCGCCTTTCAGGAAATTCCACTGGAGACCTACCGATCGTTCTCGGGCGCTTTTGAACAGGATTTGTATTCGGTGCTCAATGTGACGACCGCATTGAAGGCGCGTAAAGGGATCGGTGCACCGTCCCCATCCAACGTGGCAAACGAACTTAAGAAGTGGAAGCGACAACTTGCGCCCAAAGCGTCGGTAAATCGCAACACACGAAACCGGATGCCAAAGGTATGAAAATGGACAAAGTGGCCCGGTGCGTTATCGCAGATCCCGCAGGTTGGACAACTGTCTCAACGGAGACCGCTTACGCGTCGCCTTACGTCCGCGTCGATGAGGTCACTGTGCGCACGCCGTCACAGCCAGATCGCGATTTGTCGTGGACGGTGGTGCGCCGGAAGTCCGCAGTAGCAGTCGCTGCCATGACCGAAGATGGGAAGCTGGTTATGGTCGAGCAGGAGCGTGTCGCGGCCAGGCGTGCCCTCACGGAGTTTCCTGCGGGCCAGATTGATGATGTGGAGAATCGCTTTGAAGCGGATGTGATTCTCGGGACGTTGCAGGCAGAGTTGCGCGAAGAGGTTGGTTACGAGATTGCTCCTGATGCCCAAATCATTTCATTGGGATACTATTTCACTTCTCAGGGATTTACTGATGAACACATCTATCTCTTCTTCGTTTCCAAGGTTGTCCCATTGTCGACGGGAAATGCGCCCGATGCCAGTGAGAGTATACTGGGTACCCGGCTGATTGACCCAGCTATGCTGAAGCAGATGGTGGCATCGAATGAAGTTAGTGATTCCCTGACTCTCGCTCTCTACGCCCGGTTAACAGCTCGCAGTATCTTGCTGTAACAACACTTGAATCCAAATTCCCTGTTATGTGGTTAGCAAAACTATTCAACCTTCGAGATCAAGCCAGCCGTTCGCGCGGAACGATGACTGCCGACGAAGAGAAGCCGTTCCTCGCGCACTTGGAAGATTTACGGACGATGATCGTGCGCGTCGTGGTTACTTTACTCATCTCGATGATCGGCTGCTTTGTATTCAATAAGCCGCTGCTTGAACTGATTCAAGGGCCGGCCAAGAAGGCTGGCATTTTGACGGAGGTGAAGTTGCCGGAAACGGTGAGTTTTGTCCAATGGGAGAAAATTCGCAAGCTCAATCGAGCGGCGGTACCACTCTCAGGCGAGCAGCGGAGCGCGCTTCTCGATGTTGCCTTTTCAGACGCGAAGGAATGGGGCGACGATAGTGATCTTAAACTCCTCAGGCAAATTGCCGACGTTCACTACGTGTATCTTGCGGCCCAGGAACTCAGCGAAACCGCTCGCCGAGCATTTCTGGAGCGTGCACTGGGGGAACCAGAACTGCTTGCGCGGGCGATGCAGTTGGTCGATGCGGGAACGGCTGCGGATCTGGATGGACGCGTTTCCGCGATCACCATGCAGGCTCTCGGTCCGACAGAGACTTTCAAATTGTCGATCAAGCTGTCGCTCTATGCGGGCATCGTCGTCAGCTTCCCGCTGCTGTTCTATTTTATCGCGCAGTTCGTATTCCCTGGGGTGACAGAGCGGGAGAAGAAACTGCTGTGGCCATCGCTGACCATTGGATTTGGCCTTTTCTTAGTCGGCGTGGTGTTCGCCTATTTCTTTGTTACGGTCGAGGCTCTAAAGTTCTTCCACGGATTTTCCAAGAGAATGGGGGTAGAGGATCAGTGGAAAATTGGCGAATACGTTTCGTTTACTACACAGATGATTTTGATCTTCGGATTAAGCTTTGAGCTGCCTGTGGTTGTCATGGCCCTGGTGAAACTCGATTTGCTTACGCACGAATTTATGCGGCAAACGCGTTCTTACGCGATCGTGATCATTATCGTTGTAGCAGCGATCATTACTCCAACTCCAGATGCCATTGTTTTGTCAGCGCTGGCAGGGCCAATGATTATTCTCTACGAAATCTGTATCTGGTTGTCCTGGTTCATGAAGCGCAAGGAGTCCAAGGAAGAAGCCGAGGAAGCAGTCAAAGCAGCGGCGCGGCGAGCGGATCTAAGGCCTGCTGTGGGAGCACTTCCGCTTTCGACTGCAGACGATAGGAGCAAACCGGAAGAAGTAATCGATGCCCGTCCTTACGATCAATACGATGATTCAGCCCATTCTCACCCGGATCATGATCCGTACCACGAGCATCAGCACGCCGATCACTATGATCCTTACCACGACGGCTACTACGATAGGTTTTATACCGATGATTCATCAGGCAAGACCGACG
>JAQCER010000113.1 GCA_027618625.1 Verrucomicrobiota bacterium | reverse complement strand
AAGCGACGAACAGAGATGCCGCGAAACGGCCGGGGAGTGATGGGGCTTTGGGCATTGCCATTGATGAGGGGGAAGCGTTCACGGTCAGTTCGAAGCAGGCTCCGTTGGCTTAGGACGATTGGTTGCAAAGGCTACGTTGCGGATCTTCGCACTATAGCAGATATCCAACACTTTTACGATTTGATCGTAGGAAACGGCGCCATCGCCCCGCAGGATCACCGCCTGATTGTCGCGAAACCTCACTAGGCGGTTCAATTTTTCCAGCAACTCCGCATCCGTCAGCTTCACAGAATTGACGAAAATTTCACCTGCCGCATTCACATTGACAATGATTTCACCGACCTGGCGTTCAGGCGTCACTCCCTGCTCGGCAGCGGGCACGCTGATGTCGAGTTCGGTCTCGAAGCGGGCGTAGCTCCATGTTATCAGGAAAAAAATCAGAAGCAGAAATACGATGTCGATCAACGGAGCCATTTGCAGCTCAGTCTTCTCAAGGCGTGTGACAGTACGAAATCGCATGGTTTCCGATGAGCGATCAGGCATCGCGGTAGAGCCCGCCATCCGCGTTTGAGATCGCACGGGCCGAAGGGCGGGAACGCTGGTTCGCACGGGCTGTGACCAGTTTGTATTGGGCGCTGAGGGTGGCCATCAGATGGGTCGTAGCCGCTTCCAATTCGGATATCAGTCGATTCACCCGGCCGCGAAACAACGCGTAGAAAATGAGAGCCGGCACTGCGATAACCAAACCACCCGCTGTCGTCACCAGAGCCTCGGCAACTCCCCCAGCGAGCTTCATTTGTGGAGCCCCGACAATGTTGGTACCCTGAGAGATGCTGTTGAATTCCTTGATCATTCCAATCACCGTTCCGAGCAGCCCGATCATCGGAGCGATGGCACCAATATCAGCCAGATAGGAAACCCGTTGAATCAGGATGCTCGTCTGCCGCGAGCCCTCGGCTTCCGTCACTTCCTTGACCTCGGCGAACGTCGCAGTTGGATTCCGCGTGGCAAATTCCAGCGTTTTCTGCATGACCTTCGCAACGCTCTCACTGCGCTTTTGACACACCGCCAGAAGACTCACGTAGTCCTGACGACGAATCAGATCTTCTGCCGAATCCATGAAGGAATTGCTCGCAACCGTGTTCTTTCGAATCGTCAGAGCATAAAAAATGATCAGAGCCACCGCGATGACCGAAAGCCCTCCGAGAAACACCATGACGATTCCGCCGCTGCGAACTACTTCGAGGAGATCCACTGTCGAAGCGACTGGCACCGGACCATTCGCTGGATTCGCCTCCTGGCCGCATGCAGTGACCACCCCCAGCACCTGCAGGATGAGCACGAAAATCCAAGTGGTCAGGCTCAGCGAGTTTATACGGTTCATCATTCTAGGGATCCCATTAGCGTCACCAGCAGGGATAAATTTTTACCATACATCGGCGCTTTGCGCATCCTGATACTTCGATCTGTCGAAATATCGACCAACTCAAGATGACGAGGACAACTGGCAGAAGCGACAATCTCTGATTTTGACCGAATTCTGAGCAAAAAAGTCACACCACTCCGGGCTCAATCACACTGAGATTGATAATTGTATTCATTGCGATTATTATTGTAAACACGACATTTTTACACGCCCAAGTTTTTACACGCCCATATCGACTAGCGAAAGAAGCGAGAGGTCAAACCATTCCAAGACGCATTCTGCCCTCTTCACTGATCATATCCTGATTCCACGGTGGATCCCACACCAACTCAACCTTGGCGTCTTCAATGCCGTGGATCGTCATGACTCTGGACTGAGCATCTGCGGCAATGGTCGGCCCCATCCCGCATCCGGGCGCGGTCAGGGTCATTTTGACTTCGACGACCTTTGCGCCTTCGTCACCGGTGAGCTGGCAGTCGTAGACCAGTCCAAGGTCGACAATATTCACTGGAATTTCAGGGTCGTAGACTTCTTTGAGCTGTCCCCAGACCGCCTTCTCAAGCGCTTCTCCCGTCAGCCTTTCACCGCTGCCAGCGCCAGGTGCTCCAGCCTTATCTTCCATGCCCAAGGCATCCTTGTCTCGCGAAGAAATGCGAGCGAGGCCAGACTCGGTCGCGACGGTGTACGTCCCGCCTAGAGACTGGGTGATGATCACCTTGGTTCCCGCTGGGATCTTGATGGTGTCCCCGCTGGGAATTTGAATTGCTTCAACTTCGCGTTTAACTTCGATTTCACTTTGCATGGTGGACTCCTACGCTTCGGATTCAGGTTGTTCAAAGACGATCTTTATCTTTCCCGCAGCTGTCTTCGACACCTGCAAGCTCTCGGCCAGCATCGGCGCGCCAGGGATTGTCACGGGCTCGGACATCGGACTCGCAGCTTCCATTCCTCTGCCGGCAGCATCCTGCTCAAGCGCTGCACGAAGGGCACCCTCGACCATCTGCCCGCAATGAATCTTCATCGGCGGCAGCGCCCCAAGCGGCTGCGACATGTCTTCAGCCGTCATCGCCATGGCATCTTCAATGGTCTTGCCTTTCAGCATCTCGGTGGCAACACTGGCCACGGCAATCGCAGTCTGGCAGCCGAAGCTCTGGAACGACGCGCGGTCGATCACCTTGCGGCCATCCTTTTCGGAAAACTTCAGCCACATCCGGATCATGTCGCCACACTCCGGACTGCCGACCGTGCCCATGGCGTCGGCGTCTTCCATTTCCCCAAGGTTGCTCGGATTCGCGATGGCCTCCTGTAATTTTGCTTCGTTCATGATGTTTTAAGGTAACAATCAGGTTTACTCCAGTTCGATGCGATAGCGAGGAATGGTTGGATCCACCTCTTTGCTGTAGCCATCAATGCCGCCGACAAGACTCTTAGTATTGGCAAAGCCGTGCCCCAGCAAATAGGCCGCCGCATCCATGCTGCGCTTGCCCGAGTGATCGTAAACTACGATCAGTGCCGCCTTGTCCCAAGTGTCGAAAATCTGTTGCAGCATCGATTCCGACATCATCTCGGATCCTGGAAGCTTTACCGCCTCGTACTCTTCACGCGTACGCACGTCCAACAACTTCACCTCGCCCGCCTTCAACATCTCTGCCAGTTCCAGCGCCGTCACCTGGATCTTCGCGTCCGAGTCGTGGCTCGCTTTGACGTGAGCGATCACTTCATCGATCGGCAAGTCTTCATTCCGGGCGCAAACTTCCGCCAGCGTCTCCGTCGGCTGAAAGCCACAGCTTTGGCATCCACCAATGTGATAGCGTGCGAACAATGCCCGCTGCGCCCCCGGATACGCCACCAGCAAATCAGCCATGGTGGTGGCACCAGACAACGCCGGCAGGAGGTCGGCATCAGATTTTTGAACAGGAGCAACTGAAGTCATTCTTCAACCAGTAAAGCAGGCCACAGCCCGCGGTCAACTGGTCAACTGGTCAACCAGCCAATTGGTCAGCGCACTTCCAGCCAGGTCTCGCAGGTCGCACCCGTATTGGGATCGATCGCCACCAGCGAATGTTTGCCTTCAGCTAGTATAGCATGGTATTTGCCGAAAGAAGTTCCGTCGACTGTGAGCGTCGGACTCGTCCACTTCAGGCGGTCGCCGTCGCTTCCAGTGGCTTGAAGGGGGAAGCGGGTGCCTTGATTCGGCAAGTCCGGATCGAGATAGACGACTGTTCCTGGAAGCGGGGACACGATGCGGAAGTCCTGCCTCGCCGGCGCAATCTCGGACTGACTCGCAATCGCAGCCGTATCTCCAAGCCAGTTCTCAGGACTGCGCAACCACCCGGCGTAGCTTGGAGGCAAAAGCACCCGGCCACTGGCATCGTAGCGCGACACGTTCGACCGCGGCACATTCCAGTCACGAAATCGCTCGCGCACCAACTGTCGCGGCAAGACTGTGCCCGGACTCGGCGGAAGTCCTGTCGCCGGATCCACCGCACACTCGACGATCGACGGTGGTTGGGCATACCAAGTCATCGGCGAGATTTCATTCAGGCGCTCCATGATGTCGCGGAAAATCGGCCCCGCGCCACTGATGCCCGACACGTTCTCCATCGGCTCCCCGTTAAAGTTTCCCGCCCATACTCCCACGGTCACTTCTGGAGTGAACCCGATGGTCCAGTTGTCGCGATAGTCACTGCTGGTTCCGGTCTTGCAGGCGACTGGAAAGGGCAGGTTCAGCAGCGATTCTGCTCCGAACGCTGCTGCACGCGCGGTGGGATCACTCATAATATCGGCGAGCAAAAAGCAGGCGTCTTCCTCAAAAATTCTCTGACTGGCAGGAATTACTGCATCCGTCTGCATCCGCCACGGCAGGAATTCCCCCAGGCGCGCAAGGCACGCATAGGCATTGGTCAGCTCTAGCAGGCGCACGTCCGCATTGCCAATTGTAAGTCCCAGTCCGTAGTGCTCTGCGGAATCGGTCAAAGTGGTCACGCCACACGCAGCGAGAGCATTCATGAGAACACGAGCACCACCGATGCGATCAAGCACGCGGACGGCGCTGATATTGAGACTATTCCCCAGAGCCCGACGATACGACACCGGCCCATGGTTGCGGTGATCATAGTTGACTGGTGAGTAGACACCGGTTGACGTCATAAACTCGATCGGAATGTCGTCGACGATCGTCGCTGCCGTGTCACCACGCTCCAGTGCAATCAGATAGGTGAACGGCTTCAGCGTCGACCCAGGCGATCGCCCTGACATTGCACCATTATTCTGACCAGTGCGGGCGTTGTAATTCGCGGATCCCACCATTGCCCTGACATCACCACTGGCATTGTCGATCACCACGACAGCGGCATTGGTGACATTGTGAGTGCGCAGACGGAGAAGATTTCGGCTCACCGAATCCTCACAAAACTTCTGCAATCGAAGGTCAAGCGTCGTGCCGATCGAAGCCCCTTCCCCCTCCCCTGTCCGCATCGCAATCACTTGATCGACAAAGTGCGGCGCCTCAAAGGCACCAAAATCCTTCACCAATCGCAAAGGCTCAGCAGCTGCTGCCACGGCATCTTCCTTCCCGATCATCCCGTCAATAACCATGCGATCGAGAATCCATTCCTGACGTTCCTTACTGGAAGTAAATGCCTTGTAAGGATTCAGGCGCGACGGAGCCTGCGGTAATCCTGCCAACAGAGCGCACTCCGCGAGACTGCAATCGGCCAGCGGTTTGCCAAAATATCCCTGCGCTGCCTCAGCTGAACCCACCCGTAGATTTCCGTAGTTCAACCGCTGGAGATAGGCGGTCAAGATGGCTTCCTTTGACCAGAACATCTCCAATTTTCGGGCGGCCAGGAATTCGATCAGCTTCGTTGAAAGCGCACGATCGCGAGTGGGGCTGGAAATTTTCACCAACTGCTGGGAGATGGTAGATGCTCCCGATACGGGATGGCCAGCCTCAAGTCCATCGCGGATGGCGCGCACTAAGGCAATCAAATCAATCCCCCCATGTGACCAGAAACGCTGATCTTCAGCAGCGAGCGTAGCATTGATCAAATGCGCGGGCACCTCGCCCAACTCAAACCCCTGCCCAGTGCGAACCCCATCCGGGCTCAAGGTCTTTCGCAAAGGCATGCCGTCACGATCTACAATTTCTGTCCCGGCAGCAGGAGGATGCTCAAGGCTGGCCGGCAGCGAAACTGCAAGCGGAACGAGATACCAGCAGACACACCAGACCGCGAAGCCGACGGTGCCGAGCCCGAACATCCAGCGCCGCAGCTTGGTTCGCAGTAGTTGCCTCAGCGTCATGAGCTTCATGTCAATTCGACTCGGTCTTCGATGTCAGAGTGATGGAATCGCTCAGTCCAAGTTTTCCTGGATCATACATCGCCTCCACCTTCGCCGGGGGCGCGGTGACGGTGCCATCCGCAATCACTCGCGCCAGATACTCAATGGTGAACTTTCCGCCACCGTAAATGTAGTCACGGAAATAAAGTGTTCGCTCGGTGCGCAACTCCTGATGGTTACTATACCATGGGAACGATCCCCGTGGCACTTCTGTAGCCGCCGCACTCCGCGATTGGAAACTGGGATTGATGGCTTCCAGAATCGCCGGCAGCGCATCATCCACTACCACGTACTCGGACTGCGGCGTAACACTCCCCTCCAGCTTCACCAGCACAAGATCGCCGATCTCGAGATTCGTTGCAGGCGAAAGCCTGCCGTCAGGCGCAAGTTCCTCATAGGTGCGGGTGATGGTATAGTCGCCGCTGCTCCGTAATTTCTGCGGCACGATCAACGGCTGCGCTGTCACACTAACAGTGGTGTAAAGCGCCACACCGTCCGGCAGTTGCAACCGGAGCTTGTCGAGCGAATCACCGCGCTTGAAAGTGAACGCCACGCTCGCACTCAGCTTGTCGACGTTGTTCAACTGCAACGGTTTCGAGACACCCAGAAAAGTTGCATCCAGAGACAGGTCACCATACGACTTGCTGACCGCCCGTGTGTAGTCGCCCAATGCCAGCAGACTCCAGCCATTGAGATAGGTATTGTGCCAGTCGCCCCGCAGCGATCGCCCGCCGATCAACGATCGAAATGCCTGGTTAAGTTGGCTAAGCTCGCCTGAAGAGTCTGCCATCCGACACCATGCCATCAATGATGCCCCCGCAGCGGGATCGAGGTGTCGATAGCGTCGATCATCGTCAGGCGTCGGGATTTCCAGCAGTTGCTTCGCCTGCTGCTTCGCATCAACGCCATCAGCCTGGAGAATCGCCATCGCCAGAAATGCGCGGCCCGATGCCCAGAGATCCTTCGCCCGATCCTTCAGAATCGAATGGTAGGCTGGCTCTGCCTTGCCAAACAGGCCGAGCGTGTAGGCCGCCAGACAACGATCATTCAACTGCCGACCGTCCGTGTCCTGAGCCGATTCACGCAGGTGGGAAGAGAGGTAAGCGCATAGTTTATCGATGCGATCCTGCGGCAGCGTAACCCCGTTCTTTTGTGCCAGTGCGAGCACCATCCCGGCATAACTGCTGCCCCAGAGCATCGCATCATCACTCCCCGGCCAGTAACCCAGACCGCCATTGCGCGTCTGCATTGACAACATTCGCCTACAGCCAAATTGGATCGCATCCGCAATCTCCGCGTCAGTCTTGTTGAGGCTCGGCACGGCACTGCGCAGATCCTTCAGGGTGAGCCACGGCAAGGTGGCAGACGTCGTCTGCTCGATACATCCGTACGGGTAGTGGAGTACCTGCTCGATCGCTCCCTGCGCATTGATCAGCGGAGAAGTGGAAACCGTAAGTTCGATGCGGCCGTTGCCTTCGAGTAATTCCGGATTCACCTCGGCCAGCAGGTTCTCAGCAATTGCTTCTTCGGTGACCACATTGTAGTGCGACTCATGAAGCTCCGGCACGGGCCAGGTAACGGGAAAGCGCGACTCCACCTGATCCACCAACTGTTCCACCTCGGGGCTTGGGTCCGCAGCGGGAGCCACCGCCCAGCGCCACTTCGCCTCACCAGGTGCAGTCATTGCTATGGGGAATGCCACGGCAACGGATTGCCCGGAAGCCAGTGGTACCGTTCGTGTGAGCGCCGGCTCAAGCTCAGCGCCGACGTGCTCAGCCGTTTCATCGAGCTGGAGTTCGATCCTGAACTCGCCTCGATAGGCGCTGGTGTTATGCACGATTGCCTTTGCGACGATGTGGTCGCCAACATTGGCAAAGCGCGGCAACCCGGGCTCCAGCATGATCGGCTTGTTGACCTGGAAGCGCGCTTCTCCTCCGCCAAAACGGGTCGCTCCTTCCGTCGCGACCGCGAACAGGTGGTATTCAGTAAGATTGTCCGGCGCATCGAAGGTGGCAGTTACCCGTCCTTCCGAGTCCGTCAGCAATTCACCGCTCCAGAAGGCGCACGCTTTGAAATTCTTGCGCAGCTGGCCCTTAGGCAGCGCCATCAAGCCCCCGCCGCCGATGATCACCCCCTTGTTGCCAAAGTCACGATCATCAGGATTTTCCTCCAGCAAATCGGCGAGCGAAGACCCAGC
>JAQCER010000112.1 GCA_027618625.1 Verrucomicrobiota bacterium | reverse complement strand
CCTGCCCCGATTTTCGATCTCGCTGGGCAAGCGAAGCCGACGCAATCACCGAATCGATTCTTGCAAACAACGCCTCTCGCCTCTCGCCGGTGAAGTCGAATGCGCCCGCGCGAATCAGGTTTTCCAGCACTTTCTTGTTCACCACTTTGGAGTCGAGACGCGTCGAAAAATCCTCAAGCGAGCTGAAACATCCGTTCGCATCGCGCTCTGCGATTGCAGCCTCCATGGCTGCGGATCCGACGTTCTTGATCGCTGCGAGCCCGAACCGAATCGAGCCCCCCTTCCCTTCCGCATCCGGCAGGGTTTCGGGCGCGAATTTCTGCATGCTGCGGTTGACATCGGGAGGAAGGATCGCGATCCCCATGTTGAAGCATTCGTTGACGAACACTGAGATTTTGTCCGTGTTGTTGATCTCGTTGGACAACAATCCGGCCATGAATTCAACCGGGAAATTGGCCTTCAGGTACGCTGTCTGATAGCTGATTAATCCGTAGGCGGCTGAGTGCGATTTGTTGAATCCGTAGCCTGCAAATTTTTCCAGCAAATCGAAGATCTTGTTTGCCTTCTTGGCCTTGATCTTGTTCACCCGCTCGCAGCCTTCCACGAAAATATGGCGCTGCTTTTCCATTTCCTCGGGCTTCTTCTTGCCCATGGCGCGGCGCAACAGGTCGGCGTCTCCCAGACTGTAGCCGGCGAGCACGTTTGCGGCACGTTGTACCTGCTCCTGATAGATGAGAATGCCGTATGTCTCCGAACTCACCTCTTCCAGCAACGGATGCTCATAGACCACTTCCTTCTCCCCCTTCTTTCGGGCGATGAAGTCCGGGATCAGGTCCATTGGCCCCGGTCGGTAGAGCGCGATCAAGGCGATAATGTCTTCGATTCGCGAGACGCCGAAGCGCTTGCACAGACTGATCATGCCACCGGATTCCAACTGGAACACACCGACTGTTTCGCCAGCGTTGAGGAGATTGAATGCGACCTTGTCGTCCAGGCCCACCTGATTGATATCAAAATCAGGGACGCGCCGCCGGATAAAATTCACGGCATCCTGGATGACTGTCAGGGTTTTCAGTCCGAGGAAGTCCATCTTCAACATCCCTAAGTCCGTCAGTGGGCCCATCGCGTACTGGGTCACTACTTCACCTTCATTTCCGCGAGTCAGTGGTAAGTGCTCGTCAAGGTCACGATCACCGATCACCACACCCGCAGCGTGGATCCCAACGCCGCGCGTGATGCCCTCAAGGAAAGTCGCGAATTGCCAGAGCTGCGACACTTTCACATCGCGCTCGATCGTCTCCTTGAGTTCTGGATTTTTTTCGACAGCTCCGGCAAGCGTGATTCCGAGTTCCGCTGGAATCATCTTCGCGATCCGGTCGGTTTCGCCATACCCGATCCCTAACACTCGGCCGACATCACGGACTACGGACTTTGCTCCCAATGTGCCGAATGTTATAATGTGAGACACCGAACGCTCGCCATATCGCTGGCGCACATATTCGATGACTTCAGCTCGTCTGGTCTGGCAGAAGTCTATATCGACGTCAGGCGGAGAGACACGCTCAGGGTTGAGGAATCGCTCAAAAATCAGGCCGAAACGAATAGGACATAAGTCGGTGATTGCCAAAACATAAGCCACAATTGACCCGGCAGCAGACCCACGCCCAGGGCCGACTGGAATGTCGTGTTCTTTCGCCCAGTTGATAAAATCCTGAGTGATGAGGAAATAGCTGGTGAAGCCCATCTTTTCGATGACGCCCATCTCGTATTCGAGGCGATCGCGCAGCTCCTGGTCAGTCTCCGTGCGTTCCTTACCGTAGCGCTTTTCCATCCCCTGCCAGCACAGGTTGCGGAAGAACTGCTCGCGCGGACTGCCATCCGGCGCATCAAACTGAGGATATTTCTCTGAGCTGGTGGCATCGAGGTGGATCTTGAAATCGCACTTTTCGGCAATCTCCAGCGTATTGGCCAACGCCTCTGGCACATCCGGAAAGAGAGCCGCCATCTCATCGCCCGTTTTGAAGTAGACCTGATCGGTGTACTTCATTCGATTCTCGTCATAGACATTCGCCCCCGTGCCGATGCAGATCATCACATCGTGTGCCTCATGATCGGCACGGTGCAGGAAGTGCACATCATTGGCGACGACCATTTTCAATCCATAGTCGGCACCGAACTGCTGAAGCTGCGCATTGCACTTGTGCTGCATCTCCATGCCGTGATTGTGCATTTCAAGGTAGAGATCGTCCTTGCCGTAGATCGCGATGAATTCCTCCAGGCTCTTTCGGGCCAGATCGATCTGATCTGCCTGGATGAATTGATTGACCTCGCCATTGATGCAACCGCTCAAACAGATGATGCCTTCGCTGAATTTCGCCAGCTGCTCTTTGTCGATGCGCGGCTTGTAGTACATGCCTTCCAGGTGCGCTTTTGACACCAATTTGACCAAATTGTGGTAGCCGACGGTGTTCTTGGCCAGCAGAGTCAGGTGCGAGGCATTCTTTCGTCCGGCGATCTTCTGTTTGTCGTCCATCGACCCCGGCGCCAGGTAAACCTCACAGCCAATGATTGGCTTGATTCCGACTTTCTGGGCGTTTTTGAAGAAATCGATGGTTCCGAACAGATTGCCATGATCGGTCATCGCGACCGCAGGCATTTTGAGTTCGGACGCACGCTCCATCAGCTTCTTAATGCGCACAGCACCATCAAGTAATGAATATTCTGTATGGAGGTGGAGGTGGACGAAATCAGTCATATTGAGCGAGTGGAGGCGGATTGGAACTCCGAACTTTCGAGCAAACAGCAGAGCCGTGGCATGGTCAAGATTTACGCTGCCTCCGTGCTCCAACTTCTTCCATTCTACCGGCATGGTAGCTTGCCTCTGGTCATGAAGAGTGTTAGGCGAAGGCACATGGATCAGGAAAAAGTCGCTCCAGCGCTCGGCAAAATTGCGAGCGGCCTCTACATTGCCACAGCAGCCGACTCGGGCGGCAACCCGGTGGGTATGCTCTGCAGCTTCGTCGAGCAAGCCGGCTTTGAGCCCCCGATGATCACCATTGCAATCGGCCCCGATCGCAGGCTTGCAAAGGCGCTGGTCGATGGCGGCAAATTGGGACTAAACGTGTTGGGAAAATCGAACGGTGGCGCTTTGCTGAAGCCATTCGTCAGCAGCGGCGATGCGGATCCATTTGCAGGGCTTTCACTCGCACAGAACCAGCATGGAATCCCGCAGTTGTCAGGTGCTCTCGCATTCCTCGCCTGCGAACTTCGGAATCAAATGCCTGCTGGAGATCACACGATTTACCTGTGTGAAGTGATCGATGGCGGGATGCCTGTCACTCAAGAAAAAGATGAACCCATGATACGGATTCGCGCTAATGGATTCGGCTACTAACGATGATCATAATGAAGAAAATAGCATTACTCGCTCTTGGAATTTTCGCCGCGCTGAACGTTTCGACACTGCCTGCGGAACCCGTTCGGTTCGAACCGGTGCAGCAGCAGATCGAGGGCTGGACTGTGCATGTTGATCCGGCGCTTCTCAGCGGAGAGCACGCCGAATCTGGCGGCAAGGCACTGAAGATGCTGGCGAATCACCTGGAGCGGGTCGCATTGCTCGAACAGATGCAGAAACTCGAGATTTGGATCGAGCACGAGCATCCAGTGTTGAAGTCGATGCAGTATCATCCGAGCGTCCTATGGCTACGTGGAAACGGGCATGACCCGCGCCTGGTGAAGAAAGTTCACATCCCCGTTGCTCGTGAATTGCTGTCGCGGGACCAATTGCTGAAGCACCCTGCGGTTATCCTTCACGAGCTTGCGCACGCTTACCACGATCAAGTTCTCAGCTTCGATCATCCGAAAATCATCGAAGCGTTCAAACGATCCGCCGATGCTGGAATCTATGAAAAAGTGCTGCTCTACACCGGAGAAACCGTGCAGCACTACGGGCTGAGCAATCACAAGGAATTCTTCGCCGAAGGAACGGAGGCTTACTTTTACCGCAACGATTTCTATCCATTCGTAAGAGCCGAGCTCAAGGAGCACGACCCCACGTTTCACGATTTGCTGAAAGAGATTTGGGAGTAGTGGCGGATCGGAGTCAGCCTCTCTTTGGCTTACGCACTCGCCACTGCGCCTTCGAATGCCGAGCAGACTTGCTCTACTTCAGCATCACTTAGGTACGGATTCATCGGCAAGCTCAGGCCTCGGGCAGACACGCTCTCCGAAACGGGAAAGTCGCCTTCTTTGTAACCGAGGCCCGCAAAAACTGGCTGGAGGTGAAGCGGCACGGAATAGTAGCTCACAGACGGCACGCCTTTCTCTTGCAAAGCACTAGCCAACTCTGCCGGAGCGTCTGCGAGAATGGTGTACTGAGCGTAGACTGATGTGTTTCCCTCGCCCACCCGAGGCAAATCGAACGGCATCCCGCTGAGCCTTGAAGCGTAGGCTGCGGCGACCGATTGCCGCCTGGCGATTTCATCGTCGAAGATGTCCAATTTGGGCAGGATAATGGCGGCCTGCAGTGTGTCCAGGCGCCCATTGATCCCCAGAATCGGGTGGTAATGTTTCTTCGCCTGGCCGTGGACGCGAATCTGGCGCATCGCTTCGGCGAGGTCGTCGTCGTCGGTGAATAAAGCGCCGCCATCTCCGTAACCACCGAGCGGTTTCGATGGGAAAAACGAGGTACTGCCAATCGTCGACAGCGCGCAAGATTTCTTGCCATGGTGGGTTGCCCCAAACGACTGCGCAGCGTCCTCGATCACCGGGAGATTACCTTGCCTTGCAGCGATTTCATTGATCGCCGTCATATTTGCAGTCTGGCCGAAAATGCCGACGGGCATGAGGGCCTTCGTGCGTTCAGTGATCGCCGCCTCGACCTTGTCCGGATCCATATTCCAGGTATCTGCTTCCACATCGACAAAAACCGGCGTTGCTCCCAGCAGGGAGATCACTTCAGCGGTGGAAATCCAGGTGTAGGGAACCGTGATCACTTCATCCCCGGGGCCAATTCCCAGTGCCATGAGCGCGATCAGCAATGAATCGGTGCCACTGGCAACGCCGATGCAGTGCTTGACGCCCACATATTCACACAGCCGGTCTTCGAGTTCTTTGACCTCCGGGCCAAGGACGTAGCGGCCATGACTCAGAACGGTCGCAATTCGCCGGTCAATTTCCGGTCGAATGCGTGCTTGTTGGGCTTTGAGGTCGATGAACTCCATATGGCGGAGAGCATGGTTCTTTACTACGAATTCGGCAACTGAGCTTTTGCCCCCGATCGGCACCGGATTTTCCACTGTTCTTTCTGACGATTCACGCTACAGAATGGGGATCATGGCTTATTTGAACGAAAACTACCTGAAGCTGAAGGCTGGCTACCTGTTTCCCGAAATTGGTCGACGCGTGAATGCGTTTACTGAGGCGAACGCCGAGGCAGCAGCCCGTGTTATCCGCTGTGGAATCGGCGATGTGACGGAGGCCCTGCCGCAGGCGGCGCGTGACGCGATGCACAAGGCCGTTGACGAGTTGGGCGACCGCAATTCCTTCCGCGGTTACGGGCCCGAGCAAGGCTACCCATTCCTCCGCGATGCCATCACCAGGAATTTTTATACCGACCGGAACATCGACGTCAGTGCTGATGAGGTTTTTATCTCTGATGGCTCGAAGTGCGACACCGGGAACATTCTCGACATCTTCGGATCCGGCAATACCCTGGCGATCACCGACCCTGTCTATCCCGTTTACGTTGACACCAACGTGATGGCTGGAAACACGGGAGATGCCGACGATTCTGGTGCTTTTGCGGGAATCGTTTACCTGCCGTGCACCGCAGAGAACCAATTTGTCCCCGAGATTCCGGAGCAGAAAGTGGACCTGATCTACCTCTGCTACCCTAACAATCCCACCGGAGCGACCGCAACGCGAGAGCAACTCTCGGCCTGGGTGAACTATGCCAAGGCGAACAATGCCATCATCCTTTTCGACGCCGCCTACGAGGCGTTCGTGTCCGACCCGGCCATCCCGCGCTCAATCTATGAAATGGAAGGCGCGCGCGACTGCTGTATCGAATTCCGCAGTTTCTCGAAACATGGCGGCTTTACGGGAGTGCGTTGCGCATTCACCGTGGTGCCGAAGTCACTGATGGCATCTACACAAAGTGGCGAGCAGAAACCACTGCACCCGCTCTGGTCGCGCAGGCAGAGCACCAAGTTCAATGGCGTCAGCTACATCGTCCAGCGTGGCGCTGAGGCGCTGTTCTCCGATGATGGGAAGGCGCAGGTTGATGAATTGATTGCCCACTACATGGGGAATGCCAAGCTGCTTCGCGAAGCCGCTATCGAACTGAATCTCGAAGTATTCGGCGGTGAGAATGCTCCTTATGTCTGGGTGCGTTGCCCGGCGGGCGTGAGCAGCTGGGAAATGTTCGACAAGATGCTGGAGCAGGCCAATGTGGTCATCACTCCCGGTGCTGGATTTGGTGCAGCAGGCGAAGGCTATTTCCGCATTTCAGCCTTTAACAGCAGGGCCAACGTCGAGGAAGTATGCCGACGGATGAAAGCACTCACTTGGTAACCCTTTTTCCTTCCCTTATGCCCGAAGCAAACCCAAAAACGGTCAATGTTGGAATCATCGGAGGCGGCCTCATGGGGCGCGAAGTTGCCAGCGCCTTTGCCCGCTGGTGCGCACTTACCGACGCGCCGGTCACGCCACAATTGACCGCAGTTGCGGATCTGAATCCGGACACGCTCAAGTGGTTTGAGCGCATTCCTTCGGCGAAGCTCCTCACTGCTGACTACAAGGAACTGCTGGCATCCAGCGATGTCGACGTCGTCTACGTCGCCGTGCCGCACAACCTGCACGAGCAACTCTACATCGACACACTTGAAGCAGGAAAAGACCTGCTGGCAGAAAAGCCGTTCGGACTCAATCTCGCTGCCGCTGAAAAAATTGTGGCAAGCGTCGACAGCACTGGCCAATTCTGTCGCTGCAGCTCTGAGTTTCCGTTTTTTCCTGGAGCCGCACGTGCGTTTCAAATCGCACAGGATACCAGCCGTTTTGGGCGCATCCTTGAAGTTCGCGCTGGCTTCCTGCACAGCAGTGACCTGGATCCTGACAAAGCAGCCAACTGGAAACGCATGAGCAACACGTGCGGTGAGATTGGTGTAATGGGCGATCTTGGAATGCACGTGGCCCACTTGCCGCTTCGCCTTGGATGGACGCCGTCGCGCGTCTATGCCCAACTGCAGAAAGGCTACGCTGAACGACGCGGCGTGGCGTGTGACACCTGGGACAATGCAACTCTGCAACTCTGGGTGGAGCCGAGTGGCAGCGAGCCCTTCCGCATGCAATGGGAAATGAAGCGCCTCGCACCGGGGGAAACCGACACCTGGTTCTTCGAAGTCCTCGGCACCGATGGCGGTGTGCGCTATTCAACAAAAGAGCCGAAAACCCTCTGGACGTTTCGCCGGGATGCTGCCGGACAGTTCTGGGACAGAACCGACATGGGATTCCAGACTCCCTACCCGACGATCACCGGAGGCATTTTCGAGCCCGGATTCCCGGATGTCATCCAGCAGATGTGGTGTGCATTTCTATCTGAGCGTGAAGGCCTTGCATCCGATAAATTCACCTGTGTCACGCCACGGGAAGCACTGATGAGCCATCGAGTCTTCGATGCCGCACTCAGATCGCAGGAATCGCATTCTGCTATTTCCATTTGATGGCAGCTGTGCCAGAACTCCTCAGGTAAATCTTACTCATGGCTGCTAAGAAGAAAAAGGCACCGAAACCGGAGGAAACTGAACCTCCTGAACGCAACGGCATCCTGGCCGGTGGCAATTTTATCGTCGACCACGTTAAAGTGGTCGACCACTACCCGGAGCAGGAAATGCTGGCATCCATTCTATCGGAATCGATGAGCAATGGAGGTGGCCCTTACAATGTCCTAAAAGATCTGTCGCTGA
>JAQCER010000111.1 GCA_027618625.1 Verrucomicrobiota bacterium | reverse complement strand
GACTACGTCACTCCGGCGGGTTCCGGCTTTGTCGGTAGGCATGGCGATGAGTTTCTCCTCGCGAACAATGCCCAATGGATCGGCTTCAGCGTAGAAGTCGGGCCGGAAGGTGCGGTGTATGTGTTAGACTGGCACGATGGCGACATCTGTGGCATGGACACATTGAACAAAGACACCGGACGCGTGTTCCGCATCACTCCAAATGAGTCGCTGGCTGAAAACTGGCCCGGACGTTATGATGATGTGGCGAAACTTGCAGATGACAAACTAGTCGAACTGCAGACGAGCAAGAGCAAATGGCATGCCCGCCGGGCACGGACGGTTCTGCAGAATCGCGCGACCAAGAATCAGCTGTCAGAAGGCACCCACGCCGCACTCCGCGAAATGTTCTGGACCAGCAGCAACGGCGATCACCGTTTGTCTGCCATGTGGGCGCTTCATGTCACCGCCGGACTCAATGAAGGCAATCTTCTGGTAGCGCTGAACGATCAGGATCCTCACATCCGGGCCTGGGCCATTCAGTTGCTCTGCGAAGACATGGCCCCCTCCACTGTGGCTCGCGAAAAGTTTGCGGAAATGTCCCGCTTGGAGAAATCCCCAGTCGTTCGACTCTACCTCGCCTCGGCCCTGCAGCGCATGGAGGTCGATAGTCGCTGGCCCATTGCTGAAGGCCTGGTCGCACACGCCGACGATGCCGATGACCACAACATTCCCCTCATGATCTGGTTCGGAATCGAGCCCGCGGTGCCGAAAGATCCCGTCCGGGCCCTGCAACTCGCTTCCATCTGCGAGATTCCACTGGTGTCGCAGTACATTGCCAGAAGACTGGCGGATGCGAACGCTCTCGAGCCACTCGTGGCGGCACTCGGTCGCCTGTCGCAGGCGCAGGAGGGCCTGCTCAAAGGAATGCGTGACGGACTTGAAGGGCGCACGGAAACCAAGGCCCCTGACAATTGGAGCTCGATTTACGATCGCCTCAGGGGCTCAAACGATAGCGCGAGCGTGGCGATGGAATTGGCACAACAGTTTGGTGACTCGTCGGCGGCAGCCTCTATGCTGAAAACCCTGGGCAATCAAGCAGCCACGCCAGAAGCGCGCCAGCAGGCACTCCGGCAGCTGGCTTCACAGCGTCGTCCGGAAGTCGCGGAGCAACTGATCGCATTGCTCGACGAAGACAGCATGCGCACCGAAACCATCCGTGCCATGGCCGCCTATGACAACCTGCAATTCGCTGCCGTGCTCCTCGAACGCTACCCCAAATTTTCCGCTGCAGAAAAACTCGATGCCATCCAGGCCCTCGCAGCCCGGTCAAAATCCGGATGGGAACTGACAAAGGCGATCAAGAGTGGTGCCGTGCCTAAAGCTGAAGTCCCCGCCTACGTCGCCCGACAACTGCGCCGGGTGGTGGGCAGTGGCTTCGTCGAAGTGTGGGGCCCCATCGATGCGGTCAACGCCGATAAGGAAGCCGCATATGAGAAGTATCGGGGACTCCTCACGGATGAAACCATCGCCAAGGCACACCCGGGCAAAGGTCGCGCCATTTACCAGCGCACCTGTGCAGCCTGTCACAAGCTCTACGATACCGGTGGCGCGATTGGCCCGGAACTCACCGGCTCCAATCGAGCGAACCTCGACTACACTCTGGCCAACATCATCGAGCCCAGCGCCGAGATCCCTGAAGGCTATCGTATGGTACTCATCACCACTCGCGACGGACGTACCTACGCAGGAAACATTGCCGGCGAGACGGATCGACAGGTGAGCCTTCGTGTGGTCGGGCAGACGGAGCCTGTCGCGTTGTCGAAGGCCGACATCCAGTCCCGCGACGTCGCACCTGTGTCCCTGATGCCGGAAGGGTTGCTTGGCACCCTCAGCGACTCGGAAGTCATCGATTTGATTGCCTATCTCCGCACCACCCAGCAAGTCGACGAAGAACAATAGCCCCCGATTCCAATCCCTCGATTCCAATGGCGACGCACGAAGCAACCATCCGGTGGCAGCACAAAGCAGGCGACGTCTTCCTCAAGGGACGCTATTCGCGCGAGCACATCTGGAATTTTGACGGAGGTATCGAAGTGCCAGCATCGCCGTCCCCGTCAGTGGTGCCCGTACCCTATTCCAATCCCGCCGCAGTCGATCCAGAAGAGGCATTCGTGGCATCGATCGCCAGTTGTCACATGCTCACCTATCTTTATCTCGCGGGCAAAATGGGATACGACATCCTGAGCTATTCAGATCATGCCGTAGGCGTAATGACCAAAGGCACCAACGGCATCCCCTGGGTAAGCCTCGTAACGATCAACCCAAAAATCGTCTACCGTAGCAACACGATTCCAGACCGAAACGCCGAGCAAAAACTCCACAATGACGCGCATCAGCAGTGCTTCATCGCGAACTCCGTAAAGACAGACATCCACATCGAATTTTAGATAGATAGATAGCGCAGCGAGGTGTGACCGCTGCCTGATGTGATGATTTTGAGAGGCCGGTCGGGAGGGCTTTGTTCGAAAGCCGAGCCCAACGGGCTCTATCATAACAGCCCAGGACACCACCCGGGCAACACCCGGGCAACACCCGGGGAGCCTGATTCCATTGGCAATCCAGCCTGAAGGGCTGCTTCATAGGCTCAACCAAGGCAGTCAATTCGACGAACAATGGTCCGAACACCGACATTTCAGGGGTCAGCTCCGAGCAGTCCAGCAGTCCCAGTCGGGATTAGAATTGACCGTCATGCGTAAGCTATGACGCAGCCCTTCAGGCTGCCACGCGGTTCCTAAAAACTCCCAGGGCGTTGCCCTGGGCTGCTATCATAGAGCCCGTTGGGCTTAGAAAGCTACGATCTCACCGAGTTCAAACAAGTCCTCTGCTGTTCTGCTGTCATTGGCATTGATCCTCAGCAATCACGTTGCTACCCTCGATCCATGACCCGCGTTCCCATCGCTCTCATCGCCCTCGCCTGTGCATTCGCTCTAGTGAATATCGCAGCCAATGCTGCTCCACTGGCTGGCAGCCGACCAAACATCATTCTGGTGATGACTGACGATCAAGGCTATGGGCCGATAGGTGCTCACGGACATCCATGGATCAAAACTCCCAACATGGATCGCCTGCACAGCGAGTCCACGCGATTCGACCGCTTCCTGGTGAGCCCAACATGCTCGCCGACTCGCGCTGCCCTTATGAGCGGTCGCCATCCTATGAAAAACGGCATCACGCACACGATTCTCGAGCGTGAACGCATGGCCCTCAGCACGACTACCATTGCTCAGGTGCTCGGCAAGGCTGGCTACACGACGGGGATCTTCGGCAAGTGGCACCTAGGCGACGAAGAGCCCTATCAACCACACCATCGGGGATTTGATGAAGCCTTTATCCACGGAGCAGGCGGCATTGGTCAGGCCTACGATTGCAGTTGTGCCGATGCTCCTGGCAACACTTACTTCAAGCCTACGATCCGCCACAACGGCAGCTTTGTGAAAACCGAAGGCTACTGCACAGACGTCTTTTTCGCCGCAGGCATGGGCTGGATGAAGAGGGCAAAGGAAACTGGCAAGCCATTCTTTGCCTACATCGTGACCAATGCGCCGCATGGGCCATACATCGCTCCTCCCGCAAACGAGAAAAAGTTCACCGATCTCGGCTTCAGCAAGACCACTGCCGGGTTTTACGGTATGATCGAGAACATTGATGAAAACCTTGGCAAGCTTCTTCGGAACTTGAAAGCGTGGGGCCTCGAGGAAAACACGGTACTGATCTTCATGTCTGACAATGGCATGACCGGAGGTGGCAGTGGTCAGCAAGGTGAAGACCTCGCTGATGGCTACCGCTTTTACAATGCTGGTATGAAGGGCCTGAAGGGCAGCGCGGATGAAGGGGGAGTCCGTGTTCCTTTTTTCGTGCGATGGCCTGGAAGAATTGCCGCAGGAGAAGTTGATCGCATTGCCGCGCACATCGACGTCTTTCCAACCCTCGCCGCACTGGCTGGCGCAGCACTTCCTCCGAATCAGGTTGACGGCCGCAACCTCCTGCCGTTGATCGAGAATCCTGGCGTCGACTGGGCGGACCGTTACTTCTTTACTCACGTCGCACGTTGGAAGACCGGTTCTGAACCGAACGACCACCAGTGGGAGAACTTTGCCGTTCGTAACCAGAAATTCCGCCTCGTCGGCGATGCCCTCTTCGACATGGAAGCCGACCCTGGCCAGGCCACGAATGTCGCCGCCCAGAACCCCGATGAAGTGCACGCCATGCGCGCCGCCTACGACGCATTCTGGAAAGAAACCCGACCACTCATGGTCAACGAAACCGCCCCCATGTCGCCTACACGCCCGTTTCACGTTTTATATGAACAACAGAAAGCCAGCGGCGGAATCCCCGTGTGGCAGGTGCCGGAACTGTAGCGCCGCCAGTCTGAATGGACTGGCGAAGGAAGTCTGTAGAATGAGGGAGGCGGCGCAATTCTGTGTGGCGTATAGCGATCTGAATCCTGGGGATCACGTGTCTTCTCGCCTGGCTCCAGAGCCCTTGCATTTCTGCTAATGGTCCTCTATGAGTGCGCCCGATGTTGTCCTTTTCGACATGCTGGAACAGCAGTAGACACACGAATGGCGAGGATCTTGTAAGCGAGATCCTTGCGATGGGTTTTGATACCATTGAGATCAGCCACGGGCTGAGCGTTTCCCTGTTGCCCGGAATCAAGCAGGCGTATGATCGTGGTGGCTTCAAGGTTTCTGGCCTGCACAATTTCTGCCCCTCTCCAGTGGAGGTACTGATCGATGCGCCGGATTGCTATGAGTTTACCTCGCATCGGCCGTATGAACGCGAACGTGCGGTCAGCCTGACGATGAAGACACTGGAATACGCAAAGCAGTTCGATGCTTCCTACGTGGTGCTGCACATGGGTAGTGTACCAATGAAGAAGATGTCGAAGCAACTGACGACGATGGTGAAGGAAGGCAAGCTGAATTCCCGCGAGTACGTGAAGCTGAAGCTGAAGACGATTCAGACGCGTGAGAAACTGGCGCCATTATACGTGAGGCGCGCAAAGGCGGCGCTGACGGTTATTGCGGAGAAGGCTGCGGAAGTAGGGATTCCGGTAGCGGTGGAGAGCCGCAGCAAGTACGAGGATGTGCCGAGCGAGCGCGAGATGATTGAGGTCATGGAGGAGTTCAAGGACAATCCGTTCGTGGGCTACTGGCATGACTTTGGTCACGTGCAGTTGAAGGCGAATCTTTCCATGCTCAGTCACTACGAATGGCTGAAGACGATGCAGCCGTATCTGATCGGCTGTCACTTGCATGATGTGCAATGGCCAGAGCGCGACCACCAGGTGCCGCTCACGGGAACGGTGCAGTACGATAAATTGATCCCGCTCGTGGATCCAGCGAAGCCGATGGTGTGGGAACTGAGCCCACGCCGGAAAAAGGAGCAGATCCTCGAATGCTTGCCAAAGTGGATCGAGCGCTACGGGCCTTGACCTGAGCCTGAGTGGTGGCGAATCGCGAAACTAGACACCTTATCGTTGCACGGGGTCGATTTCTGCATGAGGTATCGCGGTCTGCCGGATCCGGGCGGATCCGATTCTCGTTATGATAGGTAAACTTTTCAGCCTCCTTGCAGAAGGCTTCGCTTTCTTCAGGCAGAGTGATCTTCGCACTGTGACCAGCGCGGTTCTAAGCCGCGACGCTCATCCGTTCCTGCAGTTTGCCAAGTACGTGGTCTGTGGCGGCGTTGCCTTCACTACGCATCAGGTTGTCGCTTTGGCGCTGGGCCTCTTTGTCTTTCCTGATCAGGCCTACAAGCTTGATGTAACGGGTGTCGAAGTTGCTGACTTTCCGCAATCCGGACGGCGCACCGTGATCATTGGCGGAGCGGACAGCGGGCTTGGGATTCGAATTTTTGACGCTAAGGGGAAGGCCGTTGCCGATGGGAGTGCCGGAACGTTCATCGGTAAAGAGTCCGAGATTGCCAAGCTGCGCACCTTGATGACTGAGCATTGGAGCGCTCCCGACTCCATGGATTTCAGCGAAGAAGCGGAAGTGATCAGGCAGGCCGCGGCGATCACTGGGTATGATCCTGACATTGAGCGAAAGATGAACTCGTTCATTAACAATACCATCGCTTTTGCTCTCTCCACAGTGGTTGCCTACACTCTCAATGTTGCTTTCGTATTCACATCAGGCAGACACTCGAAACAGAAGGAAATCTTCCTGTTCGTTGCTGTGTCTCTGGTAAGCTATGTTGGCGGCATGGTTGCGGTGGACCTTGTCTTCAGGTATCTCGGCAATATCGAAGCCTTGGCGAGCATCACGCGGTTCCTGTCAGTGATTGCGAATCTTGGTTTCGCGTTCACCTCCGCGATGGTGAACTACGTTTGCCGTAAGTTCATTATCTTTCAAAAGTAGATCGCTCTGGTTGTGACACACGGTAGTTCATCAGGACACTCCAGCCAGGCCGATCGACGGGTGGTGATTACGGGAATCGGCCCGGTCACTCCGATTGGCGTTGGCCTGAAACCGTTCTGGCACGGACTGCTGGCGCAAAAAAGCGCCATTAAGCGTCTGGCCCGCTTTGAAGTGGAGCACTGTAAGGCAAAGCACAGCGCCGAAATCACCGACTTCACCCCGGAAATGTACTTTCAGCCGCACAAACTGAAGCGGCTCGATCGATACGGTCAATTCGCGTTGGTTTCGGCGAAACTGGCGCTCGATGATGCGGGTCTTGTCCCGAACGAATTTACGGACGAGCTATCCAGCCGGGCGGGAGTGATCTTCGGCACAGCGCTTGGCGGCATTTCCGATGCTGAGGCAGAGCACGCCAAGTATTTGGAGCGCGGGCCAAAGGCCGTGGATCGATCGCTTGCGCTGCAGATATTTGGTGGTGCTGCGCACTCTAACATTGCAATCGAGTACGGGTTTACGGGCGTGAGTACGACCAATTCGAACAGTTGTGCAAGTGGCAATGTAGCGCTTGGTGAGGCGTTTCGATCGATTCGTAGTGGCCATTTGGATCTTGCCGTGGTGGGCGCTGCGGAGTCGTCGATCGCACCACTGACATTCTCCGCATTTGACAACATCGCCACGATGAGTCGTTGGGATGGCGAACCTGCAGAGCATGCTTGCCGTCCTTTCGATGCACAGCGGGATGGCTTTGTCATGGGCGAAGGCGCGTGCTCGTTTGTCATGGAAGAGCTGAGCGCGGCGAAAAGGCGGGGAGCCGCCATCTACGCAGAAGTGTGCGGCTTTTCCCACAACAACGAGGCATACCACATGACAACGCCACGCCCAGGCGGGGAGTTGGTCCGGCGAGTAATGGCGGAGGCGATGCGAGAGGCCAAAGTGAATGTGCACGACGTTGCCTACATCAACCCTCACGGCAGCTCGACAAAACTGAACGATTTCAACGAAGCCCTGGCGATCTGCGATCTCTTTGGAAACCATGCGAGATCACTGGCGATCAGTGGAACTAAGGCCTACACTGGTCATGCGCTGGGAGCGGCCAGTGCACTGGAAGCCGCCTGTTGCATCCTGGCCATTTCCCGGGGCTTCATCCCTCCCACGCTTCACTATTCAGCATCGGAACCCGAACTAGCCGCTCTCGGCCTCGACTTTGTCCCCAACCAAGGTCGCGAAGCAAAGCCCAAAGTCTGCCTGAACAACGCCTTTGGATTTGGTGGCATCAATTCTTGTGTCGCGCTTGCGGCAATTGATTGATTGATTGAGGCCGCCACCGCCGCTCCATTTCTTCGGCAGTGCCCAGGTTCTTCATTAAGAATCTGCGGCGGATCGGGGCCGTTACACGTCAATGACTGTCTCAGACTTTTTCTTACCCCTTGGCATCGTCGCCGTCTTGTCTTCGAGCATTCGCACTGGTTTGGGGCCGCGGGGCAGGTGAATGGTAATGGTTGTTCCCACATCGGACTCACTGGTCACTCCTAATTCGCCACCGTGTTCGCGAACGATGCGTCGCACGATGAGAAGTCCCAATCCA
>JAQCER010000110.1 GCA_027618625.1 Verrucomicrobiota bacterium | reverse complement strand
TGCCAGGAGGTGGCCGATTCCGCTGATTCAGCGCAATGTTGCCAGTCTTGGAATTCGAAATCCGGTGACTGTGCAGGCTGGAGGCTGGAGGCTGTAGACGGGAGGTAGAAGACGCTAGGGATCGGCAGGCGATAAAGTCGGTTGGGGAACGAGAGTAGGCCGCGCCAGGGTTGAGACTTGGTGCTTGAGGAATTTTCGGCGGAGTGTGGATGGCCGGGTTCAGGCTGTAGACGGGAGGCCGTAGGCGGGAGGTAGAAAACGGCGGGGATCGGCAGGCGATAAAGTCGGTGGCGGAATGCGAGGATGCCGTGTCTAATTGCGCAGAGCGCGCAACAACCCATTCAGAACTTTTGCGGTTTCGGTCGCGAGCTGAAGAATTTCGTTGTGGGAATTGGCGTCGAGAAATCCAAGCCGATGGGACAATCCGATCTGGTATTCTAATTCACGTGCTGATCCGTAGGACATTTCGAGGAAGCGGATGTATTCGGACTCGGTGAATCGCGCACATCCTTCCACGATATTTGACGCGATCGAAACGGAAGCGCGCCGAAGCTGGGAAGTTAGCCCAAATCGTTCTTCACGTGGAAATGACGCCGTAGCTTTGTAGGTGGTGAGCGCGAGTTGATCGGCGAGTTCAAATGCTCTGAGTTTAGTGTGATCTCTCATAGCTCTTTCTCCTACAGCCTGCGGCCTCAAGTCTCCAGCCTGATCGTCGGTGGCGGTCTTTTCGTTCCAGGTGATTTTCTGCAGGGAGAAGGGTGCGCGCAGAAGGTATTCGGCGAGTTGGCGACGGCCGTCGACGTCATCCGCGGCGACGGGTTTTTCTCCGGCGTCGAGGTTGAAGCCGCTGTGTTTCCAGTTGAGGAGGTCGCGGGCTTTGTTTTCGGTGAGGAGTTTGTGATCGACGAGGGTCTGGATGAAGCGGTGGCGGAAGAGTTCGGTGAGGGCTTCCAGAGACTTTGTGGAGGCGGCGGGGAGAAGATGGAAGGTGCCGGTCTGATCGAAGAGTCCGCTGGCGCTGAGAATGTGAAGGTGCGGGTGAAATACGAGGTAATCGCCAAATGTCTGGACACCGGCGATGGCGGCGAGTTTACCGTCGGGAAGATCGAGCTGGAGGCGCATTGTGCAGGCTATAGACTTGAGGCCCCAGGCTGGAGGTAAGAAGCGTTGGAACTGATCTCTTCAATTCCCAAACCTCCGGCCTGTAGTCTCCCGCCTTCAGCCTGAATTCGGCGGCGCTTGCGGAAGATGCCGCGCAGCATGCGGGGAATGGTGAAGACGAACTGGCGGTGGGGAACGGGCTTGCAGAGGGTTTCGGCGATCCAGTCGCCGGTGGCGCTGACGCGGCGCTGGTGGCAGGCAGGGCAGACGTGGCGACTCTTGCAGGTGAAGGCGAGGAGTCGCTCGTGGCCGCAGTCGGGGTTCGGGCACTGAAGGCGAGTGAAACCGGCGGAGAGGTCGCCGCATTTGTAGAAGTCGTTTACGGCATCGATGGAGAAGGGGCGAAGCGGGCCGTGGATCTTGCGGTATTTGGATTCGTAGATGGCGAGGAAATCGTTCCAGGAATGGTTGACGATCTGCCAGAGCGGTGAGGCGCGGGGACTCCTCGGCCGGTAGATGGAGGGTGTTGAGGTGGGATCGGGCATTACTGTTCTTAAGAACAGTAACAAGTTGCATTGTTCGTGTGAAGGGTTTTTCGTTTAAGACATATTTATAGTCAGAGACTTATGATATCATGCTCGAGATTCGCCTTTGATGCACCCGAGCGAGCTATCCGCCCGGCGCGAAAACACTCAAACGGTTGCGCGGGTCGAACGATACGCTGCTTGGCATTACGGAACCGCTTCAATTCTTCGCCAGTGTCCAAGATCGACTACGACTAGGAATCGCTCGTCTTGGCTCTGGCTATCCATTATTTAGCGTCGCCACCGAAGGCCTCATCAAATGCGGCCTCGGCTGCAAGTGAAGCGGTTTTTACTGGACGGCCGCGGCTGGCTTTGGCAGGGGTGTGCCTGTGGCTGGCCGCAATTTCGTTTACTTCGATCTAGAGACCCGACGCTCGGCAAATGATGTCGGGGGTTGGGCCCATAAGGCGCGTATGGGCATGTCCGTGGGTGTCACGTACAGTTCGGCAAAGCGGGAATACATCATTTATCCAGAAGAGGAAGCGTCGGCGCTCATCGAGGAAATCATGACTGCGGACCTGGTAATCGGCTACAACCACGTTTCGTTCGACTACGAGGTGCTGATGGGATATTCGACCTGGGACATCGCCCCGGCGACCCGCAGCCTGGATATGATGGTCGATATTGAGGAAAAGCTCGGCCATCGGCTCAAACTGGAGTCCATCGCTTCGGCCTGTCTCGGCGCGGGAAAATCGGCTGACGGCATCGATGCCATCCGCTGGTGGCAGCAGGGGGAGATCATGAAAATTGCCGAGTACTGCTGTTTTGACGTCAAAGTGACCAAGTTGGTGCACGAATTTGGGGTCGAAAACGGCTTTGTCCGCTACATCGATCGGTTTGGCAACGTGCAGAAAGTCGATGTCGACTGGGAAGCACCCTGAACGGAGCCGAAAGGCCAACGGAAGCTCACTGTGAATTGAGGCGAATAACTTCTTGCGCTCCAGCGCGAGGTCTGATTTATAGTATGGTTTCCATATTGATTATGGTGAAAATCGGTCAAGACTCGATCGTTTGAGGAGTTTGGCGACGAATCTATGAAGTTATCTGTTCCAAGGTGGGGAGGAATCCTCGCTGTTCTGATACTCGCAAGTGGGCTTGCGCGTCATGCGACGTCGTCCAGTCATGAGGCGAATCTCGCCGATCCTCTGGAACTCAGCCAGGAGCTGGAGCCGAGCGCTTGGAATGACGAGCAGATCGTGGCACAGCTGGGGGTGGCTCCTCTCGCCGCAGCGAAAAGGAAGACGCCGATATCGATTGAGACGCTGGCGCTGCTACCGTTCCCTCCGCTGAATTCTGGAGAGGCTTCACGTCCTGAGACGGTTCTTGACACGCCTCCCGCTTCTCCAGCGTCAGCAGACAAGCGACCCATGCTTGAAGCGCCGCCTCAGCCACAGCCGATCGAGACCGCTACGCCGGCGAATGAAGTCCTCCTCAGCGAAGTCGCGGACCACGCACCTGCTACTGAACCCGCAGCAAACGAGATGCCTCCTCCGATCACCGAAGCAGAGGCTCGCACAACCGTCCTGAACTTGCTCGGTGGCGAAGCCGAGTATCGGGCAAAGGAAAGTGACATGGCGCTCGCTTACGCTGCGGCGAAGAAGGCTCTGCGCCAGCAGGGAGTCCATCTGTCCAAAGTGAAGATGCTGGCCATCATCGACTTCACCCTGCCATCCTTTGACCGTCGGCTGGCGATCTACAATCCCCGCACCGGGGAAGAAAGCCGTCACCTCGTCGCGCATGGTCACCACAGTGGCGAGCTCTACCTCCAGTCTTATTCGAATGTTCCCGGCTCACTGCAGAGCAGCCCCGGACTGTATCGAGTGGGGACGCACTACGGTGGCGAGCACGGGCCTTCCATTCGTCTGCACGGCCTGCAGAAGGACATCAATGACTTGACCTACAAGCAGCATTTAGTCCTTCATTCCGCGTGGTACGTTTCTTACAAAACGATTCTCGAAAATCAGATTGAGCTGGGAGTTCCCCGCATCGGCAGGAGCCACGGCTGTCCTGTAGTGTCAGCGGATGATTTGCCGGAAGTGCTGCAGAAGTTGCGACCGGGCAGTTACCTTTTCATTTATCCGGTGCCCGCCTATGTGCCGAGTCCACTGCCAGAAGTACCGGCGATACAAGTCATGCCAGCGCGCCCTGCCACCGAGCGCGTACTGCGCTGAACGATCCTAACACAGCAATAATTGTACCTGCAAAATCGCAAAATGGACAGACTAGTCTGAGGGGCGATTTCCACTGCAAACGATCAGATTCTCCGCACGCATCTTATTATTGAAAAAAACGATTCACTCGCAGCAGAACGCCAGTATAATCACTTTTCAAGAACGCATGGATTGCGAACAAAAACAGATCGTTGATGAGCTCCTGAAGTCCTACCAGGAAGCTGGAGGGATTAACAATATTGATGGAGCCAACTACCCATCGAAGCGCGCCGTGCCAGACATCTGCGAGGAGCTGTTGCGCATCCTTTTCCCCGGGTTTTTTGAGGAGCACGCACTGTGCTCGAACGAAACGGAGATGGTCATCGCCGAACGCATGGGCAGCATTCTTGAGCGCCTGCGCCTGGAGGTCAACCGCAGCTTGCGGAGCCGCATGGATGAATCCGTAAGCAAACAGGAAACGGCCGATCTCGCGCATAAGGTCGTGTGCAATTTTCTGCATGATCTGCCACAGATTAGGAGTATTCTCAGCACCGATGTGCAGGCGGCGTATGAAGGCGACCCTGCTGCGAAGTCGATCGAAGAAATCATTCTGTCCTACCCCTGCATCGAGGCCATCGCGATCCAGCGACTGGCCCATGTGCTTTACAAGGCAGACGTGCCATTGCTGCCACGCATGATGACCGAGTGGGCGCACGAGAAGACCGGTATCGACATTCACCCCGGGGCGCAGATTGGGTCGCATTTCTTCATTGATCACGGCACGGGTGTCGTGATCGGGGAGACGTGCGTTATCGGATCGCGGGTCAAGCTTTACCACGGCGTCACTCTTGGTGCGCGCAGCCTTCCGAAAGATGGGGAGGGCCACATTGTTAAGGGCATCAAGAGACACCCTGACGTCGAAGACGATGTGACGATCTATCCGAATGCCACGGTGCTCGGCGGCGATACGGTCATTGGTCAGGGCAGCACCATTGGCGGTAACGTATTCCTCATGAAGAGTGTTCCGCCACATTCTCTGGTGGCGCTGGAGGATCAAGATCACCGGGTTCTGGACAAGCGTGCCGCGCGTCCCATCAGCCCCATTGTGGCAGCACCGCCCATTGTGGCAGCACCCTCAACTGGCGCTTGAGAAAGGCAATGCTCCGGAGCAGTCAAATGATGTTCGATTTTCTGAGTGATCGCAAACGTCGACGCGTACCGGAAGCCGCGCCAGATCCAGTGCAAACTCCACAGGCAACGTCGGTGCCACAGCCACGACAGAGTCCTCCACAAGTCGGCGTTGACGTCGCATTGACTGCCTTAGTACAACAGTGGAGCACCGATCTTGCCATTCCCGCTCTCGCTGCGGTCGTTCGCGTGCACTGGAACTCCCGGCTGAAAACCACGGCAGGCACCGCGTGCCCCCTCACCTCTAACATTGAACTCAACACCAACCTCGGAGATTTCGGCGAAGAGGTCATTCTCCGTATCCTCAAGCACGAACTGGCGCACCTCGTCGCGCACCGGCGCGCAGGGCGGCGGCGCATCGCGGCCCACGGAATAGAGTGGCGGAGGGCGTGCAGCGACCTCGGGATTCCCGGGGAGAAAAGTCGCCACACCCTTCCGTTCAAGTCAACTCCGCGCCGCCGCAACTACGCTTACCAATGTCCAGCCTGCGCCGATGTCGTTCTGCGGGTGCAGAAATTGCCGCGCTACAGCGCCTGCTGGGCATGCTGCAAGGCGCACAATCGTGGCAAGTACGTTGAGCGCTTCCAGCTGAAGCCAATCCCTCTGGAACAGGGCGTCGTTCTAAGTCACCTGCGGCAGAATAACGATACCAAAAATTCCATGGTCTGGGTTTCTGCCTGCCGCCTCGTTCACCCCCACCCGAAAACCACCATGCCCGAGAACTATGCATTGATTCTAGCCGGAGGGAGCGGCACCCGCTTCTGGCCGCTCAGCCGCAATGCCACCCCCAAGCAGTTGCTCAACCTGTTCGATGACCAGACCCTCATCGAGCAGACCGTCAATCGCCTCGATGGACTGGTGCCGGTCGAGAACATCATCGTCCTCACCAATGTCGAGCAGGAACCTGCCGTGCGCAAGGCGCTGCCCCAATTACCAGCCGCGAACATCGTTGCCGAACCAGCGAAGCGTGACACTGCACCGGCGATCGCTCTGGGCATTGGTATCATCGCTGCGCGTGATCCGGACGCCGTCATGATGGTGTTGCCGGCAGATCATCTGGTAAAGGCCGCCGCCAGTTTCCGTTCGCTCCTCGGAGCCGCTGCAGAAGTTGCCGCTCTGGAAGCCGCACTGGTGACAGTTGGCATCAAGCCCACCTGGCCGTGCCCCAGCTATGGTTACATCGAGCGTGGTGAGGCCTCTCAGATCGCAGGCAGAAAATCTGACGATCCCGTTTATGAAGTGAACTGCTTCCGCGAAAAGCCCAACACCACCCAGGCAGAGGAGTTTCTGCGCCAGGGAAATTTCACCTGGAACGCAGGCATGTTCATCTGGTCGATCCCTACGGTTATCAGGGAACTGGACTCCCATTGTCCAGAGCTTGCAGCCTTTATCCGGAGACTGCGCGATGGTGGAAGACTCGAGACCGCGCTGAATATAGAGTTCCCGGAATTGCCGAAGATTTCGATCGATTACGCACTCATGGAAAAGGCTTCCCGGGTGCTCAATCTCGAAGCCACCTTCGACTGGGACGACATCGGCAGCTGGCTTTCTGTTGCAGGTTACCTCGACACCGATGCCGCCGACAATCACACCAACTGCTCCGTTTCCCAAATCGATTCCTCAGGCAACATTGTTTACTCTCGCCAGCCGTCTCACATCGCCCTGCTGGGCGTCAAGGATCTCATCATTGTGCAAACCGGCGATGCAATCCTCGTAGCCAACAAGAACTGCGCCGACAGCATCAAGAAGCTCGTCGATCTAGTGCCGAAGGAGCTTCACTAACACAAGCACCATACAAGAAGAGAATATGCGCGCATTGGGCATCGACTACGGAGAAGCAAGGATCGGACTGGCAATCAGTGATGATCTGGGGATGATGGCGCACCCACTGGAAACGGTGGATGTCGCCAAGGTCGAAAGCGCTGAGACGCGCATCGCCGAGATCGCCCGCGAGAAGCGGGTGGACAAGATCGTCATGGGCTTGCCGCTGCGGATGGATGGCTCGGAAGGGCCAGCAGTCGGCAAAGTCAAAGCCTTCACCGAGCGCCTACGCTCGCGGATCGACCAGCGCATCGAGGTCATCTTCGTCGACGAACGGCTCAGCACCGTCGAAGCACAACGTTCGCTGCACGAAGCCGGGCGCACCGTGCGCAACAGCCGTTCAATCATCGATCAGGCAGCAGCCTGCATCATCTTGCAAGACTACCTCGATCAACAGGTGCTGCCACTGATCGGCACCAATGACGAAGAATAATCAAGAACGAGCGCCACAATTGATTTCGATTGGGAAGAATAAGACGCCGTGAAGCATCTTTGCATCGTTCTCATCAGGATTTATCAGTGGGCGGTCGCACCGATCAAACGCTGGTTCTCTGGTGGTAAAGGCAGTTGTCGCTACGATCCATCGTGCTCACAGTTCGCCATTCGCGCGTTGCAGACGCACGGTTTCCTCAAAGGGAGTAGCCTGGCTTGCCTCCGAATCCTGCGTTGCCATCCATGGGGTGGCTACGGCCTCGATCACGTTCCCTCACAGATTCTGTGGAGGCACATCCTCGGTTTTGCTTTGCCACCGGATGCCTGGCGAGCCCATGCGCTTACGACCAACGGAGCTGTCCTGGTCAATCGCAAAGGCCGCCTCGTGGCCGAAGGCAAAAATCCCGAAGAAACACTGAACGCCGCTCAACAAGGCTGCCGCGACTTTGATCAAGGCACCCTGTATTCGGCTCATCCGTGCGATCGCGAGACGGAGGAGGCTTGCAGCTTTCACTCAGTGAAAGTCGACCCCGCCGAGCTATCAGATCGTCGACACTAAGTGCAGTCACTCGCCTGCTGCGCGGCGGGCTTCCTCATTTTGGAACGCGTCGAGAACGGCCTGGGGCCAGGTAAATGTGGGGGCCGCTGATGGATCGAAGCTGGCGAGGTGGGGTGCGGTTTTCAGGCGGTCGGCGATCGGTGAGTAGCGCCATGGGTT
>JAQCER010000109.1 GCA_027618625.1 Verrucomicrobiota bacterium | reverse complement strand
CGCCTATCTCAAACGCGGATTCTCTGAAGCTGAATCGGAAGATGCCGCCAGGTTCTGTGAGATGGCGTCGACTCACGGCATCCGCACACACAATGCGCTGAAAGCCCTGCATCTGGACTCGCACCTGGGCAGCATGGCTGGGGGCTGCGTGCCAGGGGCGGCTATCGAGAAAAAGGAATCGCGCTTCGAGGCATCGCAGGTCTGGAATGCCAACCGCAAGCTCGGGCAATCGGTTGCGTTTCAGGCCATGGAAGAAGCCATCGCGCTCGCGGATCGCTACGGCATCGGGCAGGTGAGCGTGGACAACGCTTTTCACTACCTGTGGGGTGGCGGTTACGTGATGGACGCCGCGAAGCGGGGATACATCGCCTACACCAATTGCACCGCAGCGCTGGCAGAGGTGGTGCCGTTCATGGGGAAATTTCCGACGTTAGGAACCAATCCGCACAGCTGGGGATTTCCCACCACCGATGCCGTTGGCTACCCGGTGGTGATCGATTGGGCTACGTCCGTAGTAGCCATGGGCCGCGTGCAACAGTTCCGCAGGGAGGGCGCACCGCTGCCCCCAAACGCGGCCGTCGATGCCGATGGAAACCCAACGACTGACCCCAATGCCGCAGTCGCCCTGCTGCCGTTTGGCGCGCACAAGGGCTACGGTCTGTCGCTGATCAATGAAATCGTCGCGGGTTTGATTGGTGGTTCACTGCCGACACTGCGCAGCCGACCTGTTCCAGATGGTGAGAAGCGCACGTGTTGTTTCTATTTTCAGGTCGTCCACCCGGATGCCGTCAGCGGTGGCGCATTCGCAGCCAGCCGTGATCAGGCTGCCAACGTGAAAGCGGTGATCGACGATGTTTTAGGTCATGGCAACGAAAGTTGCATGTTGCCCGGACAACTGGAAGCGAACGCTGCCGCCAGGACCGCAAAAGTCGGCGGGCTCCTTTTCAGTCGTGCTGAAATTGAAGGCTTCAATGAGCTCGCGACCGAATGTTCATTACCGGAATGGGATCTAGCATCCCTCGCCCAAGCTTAAACTAACATCCCCACGAAGAATTCATGTCGCTCAACATCCGCTCCGCCGAATCCTGCAAATACGATCTCGTTTCCCTCGGGGAAGTCATGCTGCGCCTTGATCCCGGTGAGGGAAGAGTCCGCACTGCACGGCAGTTTACGGTTTGGGAAGGCGGTGGCGAATACAATGTCGCCAGGGGGTTGCGCAAGTGCTTCGGGATGCGCACGGCGGTCGTGACTGCTTTCCCGGAGAATCATGTCGGCCGCCTTGTAGAAGATTTTATCATGCAGGGCGGTGTCGATACGTCGTTGATTCAGTGGACGCCCTACGATGGCATCGGTCGCGATGTGCGGGTTGGTTTAAACTTTACCGAGCGCGGCTTCGGCGTGCGTGGAGCAGTAGGCGTTCCCGACAGAGGTCATACCGCTGCGTCCCAGATGAAGCCTGGCGATGTCGACTGGGATGACTTGTTTGGGAATCAAGGAGTGCGCTGGTTTCATACCGGCGGCATTTTCGCCGCGCTTTCCGGGACGACTCCGGACGTTGTGATCGAGGCCGTGGAGAGCGCCCACAAGCACGGCACCATCGTCTCCTACGATCTCAACTACCGCCCGTCGCTCTGGAAGTCGATCGGCGGCATCGCCAAGGCGCAGGAAGTCAATCGGCACATCGCCAAGCACGTCGATGTGATGATCGGCAACGAGGAAGACTTCACCGCTTGTCTCGGCTTTGAAGTGGAAGGCGTCGATGACAATGTCAAAGGAATCGAGGTTGAGAACTTCAAGAAAATGATCGTCCGCGCTACCAGCGATTTTCCAAATTTCAAAGCGACCGCGACCACCCTGCGCGAAGTGCACAGCGCCACGCTGAACGACTGGGGAGCCATCTGCTGGCACGACGGCGAGTTCTACGAAGCCATCCACCGCCCTGATCTTGAGATTCTCGATCGTGTCGGCGGCGGTGACAGTTTCGCTTCAGGTCTCATCTATGGATTCATGACTGCTAATTGCCCAGACAAAGCAGTCAACTACGGCGCTGCCCACGGTGCCCTCGCCATGACAACACCCGGCGACACCACCATGGCGACGCTGTCCGAAGTAGAGAAACTCATAGGCGGCGGCAGCGCCCGCGTCGATCGTTGAGCGATCAAGTGGAAGTTCAACAAGTTAGGCAGTTAGGCAGTTCAATGTAACTTGCCCGGGAGCCCGCCCCGTGGTAGTGATTTGGGATGTCACCTGACCTCGAGACGCTGCTGGAGCCACTTCGCCATTCCCTACAGCTGGTGGAAGTGGTCGATGCATTGCAGGCACAGATTACTCAGGAACGCGAAAAACGGGCGAGATTTTACCAAGAAATGACGCCCGATCAAAAGGTTGAGTTTGTCGACGGCGAGGTGATTGTGCACTCCCCAGCGAAAAACCGGTATCTGGATGTCACGAAGCGAATCCTCAGGTTGCTGGATACTTTTGTCGATCTGCACCGGCTGGGCGAAGTGAAATCTGAAAAATGCCTCTGCGTCTTTCCTCGGAATGACTACGAGCCGGACATCGTATTCTTTTCAAAGGTAATAGTCGCCTCGTTGACACCAGATACGATGAAGTTTCCGATTCCCGATTTGGTGATTGAAGTCCTGTCTGAGTCGACCCAGCATCGCGATCGTGGAGTTAAATTCGAAGACTTCCAGGCTCATGGTGTTGGCGAATACTGGTTGATCGACGCCGAGGCTGAAGTCGTCGAACAATACCGCCTGCGCGGCCCCGTCTATGAACTCGTCCTGAAATCGGGAACAGGTGAAATTCGAAGTGAAGTGGTCGCAGATTTCGCTGTCCCCATTCGCGCCTTTTTTGATGGTGAAGAAAATCTTACAGCATTGCGCGGATTGATCGGGGCTGGCAGGGGTGAGGCTTGATCAAGGGATCGCCATCGTGAGGCTCCAAGGCTATCCCGTTTCGCTTCGACAAGCGCACCATGTTCTCATAGAACGATCGGATGCAATCCTGTCGATATGTCCGAATTCTAGTCGCCATTTTCCTTACCATCCATTCTGCTGCGGCCGACGACCGCCCAAACATCCTTTTCGCATTTGCTGACGACTGGGGGAGGTTCGCCAGCGCATATGCGGCGCTGGAGAAAACTCCAGGCCCTAACACTGCACTCCAGACGCCGGTGTTTGATCGCGTGGCTCGGGAAGGCGCATTGTTCACGCAGGCATATGTCACTGCACCCTCCTGCACGCCCTGCCGGAGTTCACTGCTATCGGGGCAGTATTTCTGGCGCACCGGACGCGGAGCAATCCTGCAGGGAGCGCAGTGGGATGCCAGAATACCGTCCTTTCCGCTGCTGCTGAAAGAGGCTGGCTACCATATTGGCCAAACCTACAAGGTGTGGTCGCCCGGGACGCCTGTAGATGCACCCTACGGAGAAAATAAATTCGCGTATGAAAGTGCTGGCCTGAATTTCAATCAGTTCTCCCAGCAAGTCACGCGGGCGGTTAGAGACGGCATCGGCCTTGATGCGGCCAAGCAGCGCCTCTACGACGAGGTGCTCGCGAATTTTCAATCGTTCCTCGATGCTCGCGAGGGTGACACTCCGTTCTGCTATTGGTTCGGGCCTGCCAATGTGCATCGCAAGTGGACCAAGGGTTCGGGCAAGGACCTCTGGAATCTCGACCCGGATGTGTTGATGGAGAAGATGCCAAAGTTCCTCCCGGATACGCACACCGTTCGCGAGGATCTCGTCGATTACTTTGGCGAGATCATGGCGTTCGATGCGGCGCTCGGCTTGCTCATGAAGAAACTGGAGGAAATGGGTGAACTCGACAACACCATGATCGTCGTCAGTGGTGATCACGGCGCTCCCGGCTTTCCGCGGGGAAAAGCGAATCTCTACGATTTCGGCACGGCTGTGCCGCTGGCGGTGCGTTGGCCAAAGGGCGGAGTCACTGGCGGCAGGGTGATCGATGATTTTGTTAACATCATGGATCTGGCACCCACTTTCTGCGAAGCTGGTGGCGTCACGCCGCCAGCAGTCATGACGGGCCGCAGCATCGTCGAGATCTTGAAATCCGGAGCGTCCGGAATCGTTTCGACCGATCGCGAGTGGGTCATCACCGGTCGCGAGCGCCACGTAGCCAAAGCACGCGACAATAACCTTCCGTATCCTCAGCGCGCCCTTCGCACTCGCGATTACCTTTACATTCGAAACTTCAAACCCGATCGCTGGCCGCAAGGAACCCCTTACAATATCACCAACGAAAGCGCTCCTTCGGAGGAGGAGCTCACGGAAAACACATTCACCACCCTGGCGGATACGGATGCCAGTCCGACCAAGGCATGGCTCGTTCAGAACCGCAGGTCGGTCCCAGAACTCTACGATCTGGCATTCGGCAAGCGGCCAGAGCAAGAGCTGTACGATTTAAAGAAAGATCCCGATCAGATCCAGAACATCGCTTCCGATCCCGCATACGCCAACACTTTGCAAACCCTGTCCAGCCAACTCATGGCTGAACTCAGAAGAACGGGCGACCCACGTGTCACGGGTGATGGCACGCTGTACGACAGTCCTCCGTTCGCCGGAGAGTAACTTTCGATTTGGAGTGCCCAATCCTAACCTTAAATGCTTGAACGGGAGACCCTTCGCTGGATGCTGTCAACGACGAGGACGATGAAGTAGGCGGCGGCTGCGACGGCGGCGATGCAGGCGCCGGTCGGGATATCGTAGGGCACGCTGACGCCCATGCCTATGGTGACGAAGGCCATGCAGGCGAGAATGGAGAGTGCCATCATGGTGTGCAGGCGGTTGGCGAAGCGTGCGGCGAAGGCCGCTGGCAATACCAACAGGGCGATCACCAGAACAATGCCCACGAGATTCATCAGCAGGATGATGCTGATGGCGACGAGCGCAAGCATCAGAAAGTAGTAGACACGCACGTGCACTCCTCGGAGTTCTGCGAATTCCTGATCGAAGCAGATGGCGACAAATTTGGAATAATAGATCAGGGCCAGGGCGACGACGACGGTATCGAGAGCCAGGAGCAACCAGAGATCGCTGGGCGAGACCAGCAGAATGTCGCCGAGGACGTAGCTCATCATGTCGACACTCTTCGCACCGGAAAGTTTCAGCAGGATGAGTCCAAGTGACATGCCGGTGACCCAGATGGCGGAGATGATCGTGTCTTCGCGCTCGCGTGCGTACAAAATGACGAAGCCGATGAGAAAGGCTGAGAGCAGGGCTGCAACCAGTGCGCCGTGCAAGGGTTCAAACCAGGCGATATCCATTTTTTTCTGCAGGTAGTGCGCCGCGCCGATGCCCCCAAGAGCACTATGTGCGATGGCACCCGCCAGTGAGCTGATACGTTTGGCCACCACGTATGTGCCCATGATTCCGAACGCCACGCTGGCGGCGAGCGCCACCACCAGTGCCTGTCTGAGGAAGATGCCGCCGTGCGGGTCGTTCAGCAAACGGAAGAACTCATTCATTGCTACGAGTGGTCATGCCCCTCCGATGAGCAGCGGTGATCATGGCGGATGGCTGCCATGTCCTCGCCATATACTTCGCGAATGTCACGGCCGGTGAGATCGGCGGTGGGGTGGATGTGCACCGTCCGGTTGACACAGATGACGCTTTTGACAAACCGCGATACGAATCCAAGGTCGTGGGACACTAACATGATCGCCATGCGGGCGTTGAGCTTCTCCAGAGTGGCATAGAAATCCTCTTCCACTGCCTGGTCGACATTCGCCGTAGGCTCGTCGAGCAGCAAAAGGTCGGGTTCACACACGAGCGCGCGGGCGATCAGCACCCGTTGCCGTTGTCCGCCTGACAAATTTGAGAATCTGCGGTCAGCGTAGTCGGCCATGTCCAGCTCTGCGAGTGCTTCCATGGCGAGTTTTTTGTGGTGACGGGAGAACCAGCCGGCAGAGATGCAGTCGAGCTTTCCCATGAGCACGACATCGCGCACGGTAATGGGGAACATCGGGTCAAAGTGCACCATTTGCGGCATGTAACCGATGCGGTGGCGTCCCGCCTTTGGCTGGCAGCCAAACAGCTCGATCGCGCCGGAATCGGGTTTGAGCAGGCCAAGAATGAGCTTCAGCAAGGTGCTCTTTCCTCCGCCGTTCGGGCCGACGATGCACATTGACTCGCGCGCATGAATCGAAAAGCTCACGTCACGCAGGACTGGAACATTGTCGTAGGCAAAGTTCACACCAGTCAGCCGCAGAATGGTGTCTGTGTCAGTTGAGGTGGCGGTGGCAGGGGAGTTTGGGGCAATCATGGACTGGCTGGGCTCATTGACTCAACCCGGCGGCGAGTGCTGATGCGATGCGATCAAGGTTCGCGATCACATCGGTGTCGAGTGGATCGATCGATGTCAGGGATGCTCCGATCTGACTGGCGATGGCTTTGGCTGGCTTGTCGTCAAACTGTGGCTGTGTGAAGATCACTTTGGCTCCCGCCTCCTGCATTTCCTTGATCAGGTCGGCAAGTTCCTGGGGTGATGGCTTTTGTCCGCCGATTTCGATGGCCTTCTGTTCCAGGCCATAGGCTTCCGCAAAATAGGCAAACGCCGGATGAAACACGTAAAACGTTTTCCCCTGGAATGGGGTAAGAAGGGTGCGGATGCGGGCATCCGCTTCATCCAGTTCCGATTCGAAAGCTGTGACATTGGCTGCGTAGAACTCCGAATTGCCCGGGTCCGCTTCGATGAGGGCATCACGCACATTCCATGCCATCACTTTCAATAGGGCAGGGGAAAGCCAGACGTGCGTATCTTTTTCACCTTCACTTTCATCGTCATGGTCATGGGCGTCGTGTTCCGCGTGATCATGGTGGTGGTGTGGGTCCGCATCCATCAAGTCGATCCCGGTGAGCATGGACTCGACGATGAGATCCGGTCGAGTTTCCTGGATCTTCGGCAGGTATTGATCCTCAAATGGCATGCCGATCGTAAAGTAAAGGTCAGCTCTGCCCAGCTCCACCACCTGCCTGGCTGTGGCGCTGAAGCCATGGGGATCGCCCCCTGCCTCGACCATCGTAACGACTTTCACGTGCTGTCCGCCAATGCGCTCGACGACGGTTTGTTGTGGCAGGACGCTGACAAAAACTTTCACCGTGCCCTCGGCTGCGGTTTCCTCGCTGGCCGAGTTCGTTCCGGAATCGCAGCCGGTGAACAGGCCAACCAAGAGTGCGGCCAGTGCCACGGCGGCATCCTTTGATGCTGAAAATTTGAAAAAATGGAGTCTCATACTTTGCTGGAAAACACGGGTTCGCATAGGTTTACAGCAGGAAGAATGCTAATGCAAGGTTCATGCATCAAGAGGTATCAAGAGGTATCAAGAGGTATCAAGAGACGATGTTTCGCCCAGTCGATCGGGCTAGATCAGGCTCGACATTCTGCTGCCGTTTCGGGGATAGTGCCGAAATGCACTCAAACGATCTCTCTCGTCGGCGATTTCTCACTCGTGGTTCTGTTGCTGCGGCTTCACTCGGGCTGAGTGATCTATCGTTTTTGCCAACGCTGGGGAACGTTTCTGCCCAGGAAGCCAGTGCTGCACCACACCTGGTGGTATTGCGACCAGAGATCGAACCGATCGTGCGCCTCATCGAGGAAACTCCGCGGGATCGTCTGATGGAAGAGATCGGTCAGCGTGTGAAGAAGGGAAAGTTGAGCTATCAGGAGATTCTCGCCGGGTTGCAATTGGCCGGCGTGCGCAATATTCAGCCTCGGCCGGTTGGGTTCAAGTTTCACGCGGTGCTGGTCATTAACTCGGCGCACCTGGCGAGCGTTGCCTCGGCGGACAGTGAGCGCTGGCTGCCGATTTTCTGGGCGCTGGATAATTTCAAAAGCTCGCAGCATCAGGATGTGGTTCAAGGTGACTGGTCGATGGGGCCGGTGGTGGAGAGCGATGTCCCCGCCGGGCACACTGCGGTACAGGCCTTCCGTGTGGCGATGGACAACTGGGACGAAGCTGGCGCCGATGCTGCCGTG
>JAQCER010000108.1 GCA_027618625.1 Verrucomicrobiota bacterium | reverse complement strand
GTGGTAGTATTGAACTGGACACAAACCTTCGCGATTGGGAGCACCATGGCCATGGCGAGAATCGTGCCTATCGCAATGTGGTGCTCCACTTGTTCGTCGACCACCCCGGCGGCGATCGTGGCGAACAGTTCTTCACCCGCACCGATGATCACATCCAGGTGCCACAGGTGCAGCTCGATCCATCAAAGCTCAGCACCAAGCCATCCGGTGTGGTGCCCGAGGCGCGCAACGGTCGTTGTTCCGCACCACTCGAACACATGCCGGCATCAAGGATCGACGACTTGCTCACTTCAGCAGCGCGTTTTCGACTGGAAGCAAAGGGACGCCGCCTGCGCCGGATCGCAGAGATTCATGGTGAGTCGGAAATGCTTTACCAGGCGTTCGCCGAAGCATTCGGCTATCGGAGAAATCGTCTGCCGATGACGGTGCTGGCGCAACGCCTGCCGCTGAGCGGCCTGCGGGCGAATCCCGATGCGGCAGAGGCGCTGCTGTTTGGACTCGCCGGGTTTCTCGAAACCCGTGTCTTCGAGGATGCCTCCGATGCAACCCGCAGCTACCTGCGCGGACTTTGGGAAACGTGGTGGATGCACCGGGCCGAATTTCAGGGCATCGACCTCGGTTGGAAGTTTTCCGGCAGCCGCCCCATGAACCATCCACAGCGGCGGGTGGCAGCACTCGCCTGCCTTGTTCGTGAATCGCAACGCGTGTTCCGGCATCTCTGGGAATCTGCTGCGCCGACCTTTGACCGCAAGGCATTTGTGAAAGTGTTAAGCAGTCTCGGACATTCGTACTGGGACAACCACTATACCCTCACTTCGAAGCAGGCCGCCAAGCCGATGGCACTGGTCGGCGGAACGCGCAGCAAGGAGATTCTGGCAAATATCGCCTTCCCCCTGGTGGTGCCGCTCAATGCCCCGGCATGGGATGGCTACTGTGCCCTTCGCGGGACGCTTGAAAATGAAAAGTCGCGCCGTGCCGTGATTCGCCTCTTGGGTCGGCGACCGGACGCTGCGGAATTCACGCGCTTTGTCTACCAGCAGCAGGCGCTGCTACAGATCTACGACGACTTCTGCATGGAGGACGAAAGCGATTGCGAAGACTGCCTGTTCCCGGAGCAGCTGCGCACGTGGTGATCAATGCTTTTGCCTGGCGCGGACTTCCGCCACGTCCTTGTCGCGACCATACATGACGGTCACGTCCCCCACTTCGATCAAGTCTTCCGGGCCGGGCGCCCCTTTGAAGCTGCCATCAGCCTTGTTGATGCCGAGCACGATGATCCCCAGATCGGCTGGCCGAGATTGTCGGAGTGTTAGACCAGCCAGTCTGCAATCTGGCTCAATCTCCATTTCTGAGATCGCGTAGCCATCGCGCACGCGCAGGAGCAGCTCGTAGTCGAGCGCATGCACCACGCCGGCGCGCTCAAGTGAAATCCGGATGACATGGTCCAGCGCACGATTGAGCAGGCCTATGCGCGAAAGAACGTAGATCAGAATGGCACCAGCAGCGATAAGGCCGACCATCTGCAATACCTGTGTCGTCGTCGTGGTCTGCACGAAGGTCACGATCACCGTGGCCAGTGCCGAGGTCAGCCCGATGTTCCCTGAAAGAATCAAGTCGCGAATAATGCGGCGACGAACCGGATGATTCACCACCAATTCCGCTTCCGAAGTCGTGAACCCAACACCGAAGAACGCCGAGTAGGATTGAAAGCTGGCGGTATCCCTGTCGATCCCCGTCATCATCAGCGCCGTCGCGCCCACGCGCACGAGAACCAGCGAGGTCGATGCAATCAAGAACAGTGCTAGCAGCGCTCCCATAGGCAACAGTGTGCCGGATTCCACGGGAGTTCAACTCAATTGAAGTTCCTGCCATCTCGACTCGAAGTCCAAGTCGCCCCAAGTCAAAGTTCCGCCATTCGCATTTGCTTGCCTTCAAGCTGGGCTTTGTTTCGTTTCGGCAGCCATTCCCGGCGCCAGGTGAAAACATGCACGACGAGCATGCCGAACGTCAGATTCGCAAAGTCGATGAGCATCAGTACTCCAAGATGCATCGCCACCATTGCGGCCCAGGCAAACCCACGAGTTGGACGAATGAGGGCGAGCGGAAGAAAGAGAATTTCCAGGATAAGCGCTGCCCAGGTGCAGAGGTTCGTTACTGTGTGTGGCAAGAACAGGAAGCACTGCCGAGCCCACGTGTCCCGGGCAAGCGGGTTTTGCATCACATCCCGCAGTGCGGAGCCGAACCACAGGCAGCGTTGACGCTAGCCATCGTTTCTCCACCACGAACATCCCGGCGCTGATGATTGCAAGGAGGAAGAATACCATGGATAGAGCATCCGTCGATCGGCGCTGCTTTCATAATCGATTATTGGATAACGATTATCGTCTTAATCGATATACGATTCTACAGGATCGATTCCATTCACCGCGGTGGCGTGCTCGACATCGTTACGCCCCGTCAAATTCTCGACAGCCACGGCACCATTGTTGGCACTCGGGACATATAGTGAATTGAAAGAATGTGAGTCTATGGACATCACCGTTGATGGATGTGGAGTCCAATATCGAGAACCCGAGAAGCCCTCTGGAGAAAATCCCCTTTCTTAGCGCCACCGTCACTCAATCGGTGGTATCGAGGCGCGGATCTCTTCGAGTAGTTCACGCGTTTTGTGCTCCGCAGTCCAGTGGTGGATGTAGTCCCAGTCGAGTGCCTCGTCGCCCTGCACGGCGAGGATGTCCCGAACATCATCACGGTCTTTTCCCCGCTTGGCGATCGCGAACCAGCGGAGCTTCATGATGACCACATCTTCTGGAGATGGGATGATCGCGTCCGATCCCAATTGGTCGGAAGGAAATTTCCTGCGCCGCGCAAATCGGGCCTGATCGTGGGGGTCGTCGCTCAGAAAAAACAGTTCGATCTCGAATCGGATCGATGGAATCCGCAGATGTTGGCGCAGAGTGCCGGTTACCATCTCGAAGCTCCCTTGTGGATCGAGTGCATAGTCCGGGCCCAGCTCGGCCAGCAGATTACCCAATACTTTCGGAGCGATCGCGAGGACGATGTCTGCATCCTTGGTCGATCTGGGAATTCCGTAAGCCATGCTCGAAAGGCCTCCGACAAGCATGTAAGGAATGTTCAGTTTTTCGAGGGCTGCGATAGTTTCCCTCGTTGCCTGGAATCCATCGGTCACGTCAGTTGGGTGCAGGCTGGTAGATTCCGTGTTCGTTTACTTGTTTCAAGCGCTTCAACCGCTGCTTGAGAATCTCCTCAACCGCAGCGTCATCGGCATCTGGAAATTGGAGGCGAATACCGGAGCGCATGATCTGAAGCGCCTGCTCGAAGAGTTCAATGCCGGTTGCCATTCTTTCACCGACAGAAAGCTTCCGTGCCCGCAACACTTTGTCGCGGTAAATGGGGTCGACGAGATCTGCGATTTGCTTTTCCATGGGTTACACGGAAAGACTACTATGCCACAGGCGGGGGGACTTCCAGCCGAATTCGCAACTCGCAACTCACGACTCGCAATACACCAGCCTTGCCGTAGAATACGGACCGTTGCCGCTGCTACAGCGTCCTGGCTGACACGATTACTTTAGCGCTTCACATTCGCATATCTCCCCTTCGCCGGGCCGGTCATCCACTTCCATGCAGTGGCAACGATGTCGCGGACATCAGTGTATTCGGCCTCCCAACCAAGGAGCTCTTTCGCCCGCGCAGAATCCGCGACGAGTTCTCCCGGATCTCCCGGGCGGCGCTCGCCGTAGATTACCGGGACTTTCGTACCGGTGACTGATTCTGCAATCGTCAGCATTTCCCTGACAGATACACCTTTTCCTGTGCCAAGGTTGCACGCCACGGTAGATCCACCTTTGCCTAGATAATCGAGCGCCTTCAGGTGTGCATTGGCCAGATCGAGAACATGAATGTAATCGCGCACACACGTGCCATCCGGCGTTTCATAATCTTCGCCGAACACTGTGATGTGCTCGCGTTCTCCGCTGATGGCCATGAGGATGAGCGGAATCAGATGCGTCTCCGGATCGTGGTCTTCGCCGATGGCAGCATCCGGCGCACAACCACTGGCATTGAAGTAGCGCAAGAAAACCGCACGCAGTCCCCAGGCCGTTTCACAGTCGCGAATGATCTGCTCCAGCATGAGTTTGGATGCACCGTAAGGGTTGATCGGCTGTTGCGGATGCTCTTCGGTCATCGGCATGCTCACCGGATTTCCGTACGTAGCAGCGGTCGATGAGAAGATGAATTGTTTGCAGCCGTGGCGCTGCATGGCTTCGAGAATCGTCAGCGGGGCGGCCGTGTTGTTGCGGTAATACTTCAGCGGCTCGGCAACGGACTCGCCAACATAGGTATACGCGGCAAAGTGGATCACGGCTTCTATTTCGAACGCGGTAAAAATTTCCTCCACCAGATCGCTGTCAGCGATATCTCCAGTGAACAGCTTTACACTGGGATCAAGAATCGATGCCCCGTGCCCGCGCTCAAGACTGTCGAGAACCACGACGCGAGAAGCGCTGTGCTCCACGAGCTGGCGAACAGTATGCGAACCAATGTAACCGGCGCCGCCAGTGACAAGGACGGCTTTTTCTTTAAGGGACATGAGTTGTTGGATTTAAGGGGAGAAAAGAACGGGAGCTCGAAGCAGCCGCTAAGCAAACCATCGAGCAAAGCTGCTGTCAATCGGCATGCGTTTCCCTACTAAGCCACTCCCCGTGCTTCATGGGGTTCGGGCTGGCTACCTGCGGGGCGACTTACTGGTGCTCTGACTGACGCAGGCTAGTGGCGCTCATCGAACCGCGCTATCCCGCAGGCAAGCGCGGACGGCCGCCGGTTGGCATCGAGCGGAAACTGGGCATTCGTTTCCTCCAGAGGTGGTACGGGTTGGCCGACGAGGCGCTGGAGGACACCATTTACGACAGCCAGGCGATGCGCAGCTCCGCGGGCATTGCTATGGGAGCGCAGTCCGTGCCCGATGCCACCACGGTCTTGAAGTTCCGTCACCTGCTCGACGCATTGATCTGACTGACCTAGCACATCATCGACGAGGTTGGCGCGCTGCTCACCGAGCGCAAACTGCTCATGCGCGAGGGCAGGCTGGTGGACGCCATGATCATCTCCGCGCCGAGATCGACGAAGAACCGCCAGGGCAAGCGCGACCCCAATATGCACCAGACGAAGGCAGTCAACCAATGGTACTTTGGCATGAAGGCGCACATCGGAGCCGACGCGGCATCGGGTCTGGTGCACAGCGTCGAAGGCACAGCAGGCAGCGTGTCGGACATCAGCCAGATAAGCAAGCTGCTGCACGGGGAAGACGGGACCGTGCATGCCGACGCTGGCTACACCGGAGTGGAGAAGCGCGCCGAGATCATCGCCGACGGCGAACCGGTGAAGTCGGAGTTGATGAAGGGCCACGCGACGCCGCCCGGATCCGGATGGGAGGATCCGGCCGTGGTTCCCTATGCGAACGCCATTCTCACCGGCTGGCATTTGGTGAAACTGCCGTTAAGGCGAAGCAGACTCGCATGGTGAAGGTGAGTTATCAGCGTTTCCTTGGAGAGGGAACTGGAAGATGCGGACAGGGTTGAGCATCAAAGCACCGGGGCGGACGGTGGCGCGTCCAGGCTGGAGGGTGCTGGGTGCGGTCCGCGGTGAACGGTGACAGGGGTGCCGACGCGGCATTGATCATAGAAGAATTGTTGCCCGCCCTCAGGGCAGCGGATGCAGCCGTGGCTGCTGGGCTGGCCGCGATGGAATTCGCCGACGTGTATGCCGATGCCGTCGGACGTGAGGCGCAGCCAGAGGGGCATGGCGATGCCTTGATAGACGGTGCCGGCAGGGCGCTGGCCTTTGTGCTCCCATGCGCGGGCGACGATGACCTCGCGCGTGTCCTTGGTCACGTACTGGCCGTAGAGGTTGGATCGTTTGAGAGGGAGCTTTTCGAGGACGCGGAATCTGCCAGGCGGAGTTTCGTGGCCATCTATGCCAGGCGAGATGTCCATCTCTGCGAGTACCGTGTTGTCTTTGGCCAGCAACTGCGCCGTGGAACTGGCGAGGGAAACATCCACGCGCACTGGGCCGGTGTCGCCTCCGGTTTGAGTGTGGTGATGGATGCGCCAACGCGGGGTGGTGGTGCCTTCGGCTACCGGCACCAGCTGCGGCGAGGAGCAAGAGGTGAGCAGCGCCAAAAGGGCAGGGATGAGCAGGCGGAGCAACATGGCGGAGGCATCCACGGAATTTGGGCATTGCCTGAGCATCCTGGAGCGAGGACCCGCGTAAAGACAGTCAATAGGGGGCCTGGAAAAAATTGTGGTTACCGTGCGGCCCATTATCGCCTTACAAAGACCTGTCGAACGGTCGTTCAGTTTTGACTCATCCCGGACTCATCCAGCGAAATCAAAACCGCTAGAAATTTTGCTTCAGGTTGGATGGGTGGCGGAACTCCCGGATCATCTTCCCGTTCTTGGTAACCCTGACAATGACTCCTTCCATGACATCTACCAGCGAACTCGCCGGTTTGGACTTCTTTCAGCCCACAGCTAACGTTCATCCAGGGCCGCCACGATTGGGACGATCGTGGGTCAGACTCACTGGCACGGTGGAAAAGGTGTGGGACTCACGAGGCTTCACGGTTGCGACCTCAACTTTGTTATCCTTGTAAGCATCGACACGTTTCGACGTGCCAATGCTTTGCGTGCCCTTGGTTTCCCAAACGCGTTCCGCCTTTTTGTAGAAAACTTTGTAGCTGACCTCGATACCCTCAACAGCGGTCTCACTATTGTTCCGAAGCTCAATGTCGAAAGTGTGCTTCGCAGTGACAACACTTCGCCCTCCGGCCTTCACAGCAGAGCCGCGATCTTCGTTTGGCTTGATCGAAACTGACAGGTTCCGCCCACTTTCCATCAGGGCAACGGTCTCCTCAATGTAAGCTTGATCATCAGCGGAGAAAACCTCGGCGAGCACATTGTAGCGTTTTCCGTTGTCCTCACGCGTAATCTCAATGTAGCGCTTACCGTCCTTGCTCGGAAGAATTTGGGTGATGGCCGCTTTGATCACCTTTGATCCATCTGCCGTCGAAAAAGTCCTGATCTCATCCCCGAGCGATGGACCCGCGAACATCCCGATGAGCAACATCTGACAGAGAAATGCAGACTTCATGCAGGAACTCTACCAATCGAGTCCCCAAGGCGCAACTCAAAACAGAAGAAACGAAGAAACGAACCCATCCAGGGTAACGAATACATCAATACTTACAGAACTGCCTCAGGCTTTGGGCCCTTGGTCTTAGTGTCGTCGCGGTTTATCTATTTCCCTCTTGAGGATTATTGCGCAAGAGCGTAGAGGGCTGGGATTCAGCGGCAAAGGTCTGTATTCATCGGTCACACTCGCAATCACCTCCCACCCGTTCATTAGCAGAGCGGATTCTCGTCAGGCGTAGGGACGCGTCGCCTCCCATTCCGGGCGATGCATCGAAGTTTTCTTCAGGTCGATCCGGCGGACGAGCGGCATCATGCGGCTGGAGATCGCGGCCACTTCGGCCGGCGGACGGCGCGTGACGAACCAGTCGAGGTAGTTGAAGTCGCCGCGGCGGATGAAGCGGATGGCATCGGCGGGCTCGAGGCCGCGGTCGCTGATGTTGTAAAACGAGAATCCGGAGCCGCGCAGCAGGGCCGTCATCTCCGGGGAGGCGTCCCGCACCACGGCGATGATGAATTCCGCGCCCGGATCGTCCATTAATCCGGGCGCGCCGCGCAGCACCTGGTGCTCGAAGCCTTCGACAATAATGCGGACGAGGCGCGCGGGCGGCATGGGATGGGTTTGGAGATACCCGTCCAGTGTCACGACCGGCACGTGGACGGCACCGGCGTGCGTCCTCTGGAACCGCGGGTCGAGCGAACCGCTCATGTCCGAAGGGCTGAGGAAAAACTCCAGGGAGCCTTCGACTTCGGCCACGGCCATCGTCTCAACGGCGACGTCCGCGCCATTGACCTCGACAT
>JAQCER010000107.1 GCA_027618625.1 Verrucomicrobiota bacterium | reverse complement strand
CGCTGGCTGACGGATGGCAGAAGCCAGAATTTGATGATGCTGGCTGGAAGGGGGCGGTGGTGATCGCCAAGTACGGAAGCGGTCCGTGGGGAGACGTTTTTGCGGATGCGAAGAAGCCTGGCGCAGCGACGGGTAGACTGGCGCAGCCTGACAGTTTGAAACTGGCTCCGGGCTTTGCGGCCGAGCTGTTGTATGAGGTGCCGCAGGATGAAGGATCTTGGGTGAGCATGACTCAAGATCCGAAGGGGCGGCTCATCGTCTGCGACCAGTACGGGAGTCTCTATCGCGTGACCCTGCCGTCGCTAAAAAGCAAGGATGGTCTGGCCGTTGAAAAACTCAAGACGACCGTAGGGAACGCCCATGGATTGCTCTACGCCATGGATTCCCTCTTTGTCGTCGCGAATGAAAAGGACGCTGGACTTTACCGGTTGCGCGACACCAATGGCGACGACCAGTTTGACGAAGAGAAGCTGCTGCGCAAGATCGGTGGAGGAGGCGAGCACGGACCACATGCGGTAGTGTTAGGGCCGGATGGCGAATCGCTTTATGTGTTGGGAGGAAATCACACGAAGTTGCCCGATCCAGAAGTAACGACGGTTGCTCCGGGTTGGCAGGAAGATCAAATATTGACCCGATTGCCGGACGCGAATGGTCACGCGACCGGAGTCATGGCTCCAGGTGGCTGGATCTGCAAGACAGATGCCGATGGAAAGAAATGGGATCTGGTTTCTGCAGGATATCGCAACCAATATGATGTGGCGTTCAACGGCGATGGCGAACTGTTCACCTACGATTCTGATATGGAATGGGACTCTGGAACTCCCTGGTACCGGCCCACACGCGTCTGTCACGCCACCAGCGGCAGCGAATTCGGCTGGCGCTACGGCAGCGGCAAAATGCCTGATTGGTACGGCGATACTTTGCCTCCAGTACTGGATATCGGACCGGGTTGCCCGACTGGCGTGGTAGTCGGCTCCGGTGCGCGCTTTCCTGGAAAATACCAGAAAGCGCTCTACGTTCTCGACTGGACCTATGGCACGATGTATGCGATCCACCTGACGCCAGATGGATCCAGCTACGCTGGCGAGAAAGAGGAATTTGTCGCTGGAGTTCCGCTCAATCTCACGGATGCGGAGATTCTTCCAGACGGTGCCATGTATTTTGCTGTTGGTGGAAGGCGGACGCCGTCGGGATTGTACCGAGTCACCTACACGGGTAACGAGCCAACAGAGCCGGTGGAGTTGGCAAATGCAGAAGGTCGGGAGTTGCGGGCACTGCGGCATGGGCTGGAATTGTTCCATCGTCCAAGTCCTCAGGCAGTGGATGCTGCTTGGCCGAATCTGGGACATGAGGATCGGTTCATTCGCTTTGCGGCACGAGTTGCCCTCGAGCACCAGCCGGCCAGCGAGTGGCAGGAGCGCGCGCTTACAGAGACCGATCCTGACAAAGTGATCACTCTTGCCATGGCACTTGCGCGTCAGGGGCATCGATCGCTTCGTGAGAAGCTTACGGAGAAACTGAACGCGATTTCGTTTGCCGATGTCGATGAGCAGCGGCGCCTCGAAATGCTCCGCGCCTACCAACTGGTCATCATACGAATGGGCAAACCAGACGAGGCACTGGTTGCTGCAACTGTCGAGAAACTGGATGCATCTTACCCGAATGCAGACGACCGGATGAATCGCGAACTGGTCAATCTGCTGGTGGCGCTTGGCGCGCCATCCGTGCCGGCAAAGACGGTGCCGCTACTGGCGCAGGACAGCGAGATTGCCGTGAATGAAGGTGATCCCGGCCTGTTGGAACGTAGTCCTGATTACGCTGGTGGGTTTACCGGCACCCTTCAATCGAACCCACAGAAGCAGCAATTCCACTACGCCTTCGCCCTGCGTGAAGCCGTCAATGGCTGGACTCCAGAGCTTCGCAAAGGCTACTTTTCGTGGTTCCAGAAGGCTCGCGGATTCAGGGGCGGCAACAGCTTCGGCGGATTCATTGAGAACATCCGCAATGAGGCCTTGGCGCGGGTACCCGAGGGCGATCGCGCAGGACTTGATGCGTTCAGCAAAGAAGACGCAAAGTTGATCCCCGACGGGTTTGCCGATGCACGAAAGATCGAAGTGGGTTGTCTGGCCGGGATGAAGTTTGATGTCGAAGCTCTCGAAGCCAAAGCCGGTGAAAAGATCGGCATCGTCCTGAAGAACACGGATCCCAGCAAGCTCATGCACAATCTGGTACTAGTGAAGCCCGGGCAGAAGGACGCGGTCGTGCTGGCGGCGCTGGCGATCGGCCCCGATGCCATTCAGCGCAATTTTGTTCCCGACTCCGATGCCGTCCTCGCCGCGACGCCCATCGTGCTGCCGGACAAGGCATTCACGCTATGGCTGACCGTGCCGTCGGAGCCAGGCGATTACCCTTACATTTGCACCTACCCAGGCCACGGGATTTTGATGCACGGAGTGCTAACGGTGAAGTGAGAGATCCGATCAGTCCGGTCGCCTGCCCGGCACTGCAAGGGCGGGGTCGGCTGCTGATTCGAACGGCGATCTCCACGCAGTTCCTTCCTCGATGTCATCTTCGCCAATTCCGAACAGGATTCCATCTCGGAATCGCACGGCTTTTCGATCCTGCGGATCTTGAGGAAGTCGGTCGACGTAGTCGGGAACGAGTTCGGCCAAGTCTCCAGGATATGCTCCATGTTCGAGTTCGAAAATGCGCAAGGCACACGCAGTCTGGATACATTCAAGGAAAAATTCAGAGCGCTGAGTTCGGTCGAGGATTACTTCCAAGGTATTGGCGGTGTTGAGTGCCAGCATGTGACCGATGGCATTCGGGTGGATATCCCGGACGAGACCTTTCTCAGTCACCTTCCAGAATTTCTCCCAAGGCGGCGGACTGGAACGGGAGTAGTAAGGCGTGGCTGCGTTGTCGATCAGCCAGCTGGAAGTTTCCTGATAGAGCCTTTTGGTTTGGTTGGCCTTGAAAAAGAGCGAGGGGACTTTCCAGAAGATTCGATTTCGTTCCTCCGGCAATATTTTACGCATTTGCTCAAGCGTAGTCTGCTCCGCTGTCGATTTGCTCCAGAAGTGATCGGCGACGATCGCGTGCTCGAACGGCACATGATCGATGCGAAGGGGCAGCGTTTTCTTGATCAACAGCTGTAAAAGAGTGGAATCGTCCCTCGCCAGCCAGGCTGCGGAGTAAAGAGTTTTCAACGCGACGTTGTAGGCGGTGACGCCAAGCATGTGATGAATCAACAAGCCCTCAGTGTAGAGCAGTCGCCTGGCCAGTGCGACACTTTCGATCGCCGGGTCGATCGCCGCATGTGGGTCTCCACTCCAGAACTCTTGGCACATCTGCATGCGCAATAGTATCAGGAGCCCATCCGTGTGATCGTAGTTCAGCAAGCCGGGCTGGTCGGAAAAATCGTACTTCGTCGATTCTGGATAAGTGAACGTCGGAGTCGAATCGAGATGGCGTTTGAGTGCGGTCAACGCATCCGTGTGCTCCGCCACAAGGGCAGCAATCTCTGCCCGGAACGCCAGTTCTTCGTCGGGCGCGATCTCGGTGGCTGTTCCGGCAAGGCATCCGTTCGCAAAGCGGGCACGGTCGGCCTTTTGGAGGTTTGTTAGGGGAGACTTGAGGTCAAAATAGTGCTGTAAAGCGGCGACTTCCTCCCGATCGCGGACGATGGGAATAGCCCATGCCGGTGGAGGTGGGTCGGGTTCGTCACGCAGGTAGAACCAGTTAATCGCTCCTAGAAAAACGGCAGTGAAAACGATGCCGCTTCCCAAAGCTCCTTTCCATGGAAACCTCTTGCTTTTCACACGTCCTATCTTACGAGCCTACGAGCCCCGATTTCAGCTTTGCAGGGCCTTGAGTAAATATTCGCTGGGCCGGAAGTGCTCGATCAGAATTTCCTGCTGATCACCACGCTTCATGCGCACCTGACTGATGTCGAAGTTCGGTGTCTTATGGGGAGCGAACAGGATGTCGTCGTGGGTCGAGTTCTCGTGCTTCTTGAACATCTCTGGAACAATGTCTCCTCCGAGGTGGTCGTCACGCCCCGTGGCCAGATGGCAGGTGCCGAGAACCTTTTCATCCTGGATGTCTGCACCCGAAACTGGCAATACCTGTGTGCCGAATCCCAATTCGCCGAGCGTTCCGGTCATGGGATCATCTGCAAGGCGCTGATTGTGGGCATCGATCGTCGCCTGATTTCCCTTGATCAGGGTGGAGGAGATGATGTTGCGATCCTTGACCTCTAAAATTCCCAGGGTGCCGTCCTCATACTTCATCGGAAACTGCCCATTCGCATCGACTGGGACGAAGTAGACTTCGCCCGCAGGAAGGTTGGCGACGTCTGGGGCCGTTCCTTTGCAAAGGCCGTGTGATTTTTGTGCATCCTGACCGTCGAGCTCGAGGCTGGCGGTGAGCACTCGGCCGTCTTCAAGCGTGAAGTCGATTTCGATTTCGTCTGCATTGGTGAGTGCAAGGCGGAGCTTCTCTGCGTCGCTGCTCACCTCGTTGTAGTCGACGGCCAAACCGGTGCTGAGGATGACGTCATTGAGGCCGTGCATCGTGGCACCGCGGAATCCGAACACCTTGCACTTTGCAGTGAGGGGCGCGGTTGCGCTAAAGGTGGTGATGCAGAGGATCAGATCGTAGTCGGGGTAAATGTCGCGATCGAGCGAGAGCAGATTTCCCTCCATGTCGTAGCATGTGTCAGCGAGATCAAGATTCGATCCATAGGTCATCGGAATCGCGAACATTTCACCGCCTGTCATGCCGAGATCGCGCATGCCGCCATCTTGCAGGCCGAGGTAAAATTCTTCGTATGCCTTGCGCTGCACTGCATAAGAATCATTCTCAAGGAATGCCATTCCTTTTGCTTCTGACTCTGGTTTCGCCAAGTCGATCAAAATACATACTCGGCAACCTTCGGTAGGCTCAAAGACGGTTCCAAGCAGCCGCGTGAGGCTGAATGGAGGGAATTCGCGATCTGCAGGGTTGAGGATGACCTCTGTTGCTAACTGGCTCATGGTATTAGGAGTTTACGATAGGCGAATCAGGCTAGATGCTTATTTCAGGCAGGCAAGAAATTCTTGGCAAGTGTGGCGAGTGGCGGATTGGCTGTTGTCTGTGCGGTCTTCGGCCAATAGTTTCGTGATGAAGGCGAATTAGACCGCGTGAATGTTGAATTTTGCGTAACTCTCCGCTTACTGTTTCATTCACTCCATTGATCGCAGACTTGCATACACGCCTGAGCGCGCTGGGCATTTTCGATAATCGTGCTCTTGGCGCGCTTGATGCGGCAGGATTTACGGACGTCGAAAGCCTTCTGCTTTGGTATCCTCGTCGTTACGAGGACAGACGGCAATTCTCAGGCTTTCCCACCGGGCCCTGCGACGAGGCAGTCTGTCTGTTGGCCCGAGTGGAGAATTGCGAGACAAAGTATGTGGGGCCGCGCCGGCGATATTTCGAAGCGACCATGATGCCGCTTGATCCGGGGCCTCTCGATCAGCCGATCGGATGTCGCTGGTTCAACATGCCCTACCTGAGCAAAGTCTTCGCGGCGGACCAGGAAGTGGTAATCTACGGCAAGCCCAAGTGGAGCGGACACCGTCTGGTGATCGATCATCCCGACTATGAGATCATCGAAGACGGCGACTCGGTGGAGGCGGACATTCATTTGCGCCGGATCGTTCCCGTCTATCGGTTGAAGGAAGGTCTTCCTCAAAAGGTCATCCGTTCAGCTACTTTTCGCGTGCTGGATCAGCTGGATCCCGATGCGCTTCCCGACTTGCTTCGAAAGCCCGCCGAGGGAAGCCCGTTCGTCGGGATGTCCCGCTACGCGGCCATGAGGGCGATCCATTTTCCTGACTCGATCGGGGAACGGGAGCTCGCCCGCGATTACCTTGCTCTGGAAGAGTTCTTTGGGTTGCAACTGAACATGCTGCGCCGAAAGCACACATACGCCGCGCAATCCGGGATGCGGCACTGTGGGGAAGGAAAGTTGCTGGCAAAGTTTCAGGAGTTGCTTCCGTTCGCCCTGACAAACGCACAATTGCGGGCGATCGGTGAGGTGCGTGCGGGTCTGGAATCGGACGCGCCGATGAATCGCCTGCTGCAGGGGGATGTCGGTTCCGGCAAAACATTTGTCGCCATGGCGGCGGCGCTGCTGGTAGTCGAGGCAAGCTTCCAGGTTGCGATCATGGCTCCTACCCAGATTCTGGCGGAGCAGCACTACTTCGTATTTCAGAAGCACCTGGAGCCTCTCGGGATTCGCCTGCGATTGCATACCGGTTCACGCAGGGAGGACGGAAACATGCCGCTGTTCGATGGTTCCGATATCGATGCCGAGCCGCAGATCGTCATCGGAACGCACGCATTGCTGTATGATGATTCGCAGCTGAGCAATCTTGGGCTGGCCGTGATCGATGAGCAGCACAAGTTTGGCGTGTCTCAGCGCAGCAGGCTCATAAACAAAGGTGTCACCCCGGATGTTCTGGTGATGACAGCTACGCCCATTCCGCGAACGCTCACGATGACGGTTTACGGGGATTTGGAGGTTTCCGTCCTCGATGAACTTCCTGCCGGGCGAGGCAAGCTCGTGACGGCGGTGCGCGTCGAACCGGATCCGAAGAAGGTGACGGCATTCCTGAAACAGCATCTGGGAGAAGGCCGCCAGGCCTATATGGTGTATCCCTTGGTCGAAGAATCCGAGAAGCTGGCGGATGTACGTGCCGTAACCAGAGAGTTTGAAGAATGGTCGGAACGATTAGCCCCTTTGCAGTGCGGCATCCTCCATGGCCGGATGAATGGAGATGAGAAAGACGCGGTCATGGCTCGTTTCCGATCGCAAGAAGTGAAGGTGTTAGTGTCCACGACAGTCGTTGAAGTGGGTGTGGACGTGCCGAATGCCAACATCATGATCATTTACCACGCCGATCGCTTTGGCCTCGCTCAGTTGCATCAACTGCGCGGACGAATCGGGCGCGGCGAACACGATTCCTACTGCGTCCTGGTGTGTGATGGGAAAAATCCCGAAGCGATCGAAAAACTGAAATTGCTGGAGGCCACTCGCGACGGCTTCCGTATCGCAGAGGCAGACCTTCGGATGCGTGGGCCGGGCGAATTGCTTGGAACCGCACAAAGCGGCGTGGCCGGGCTGCGACTGGGGGACCTCGTGGCAGATGCCCGTCTGGTAAAAGTCTCCCGCGATCTCGCCAGCGAAGTCCTTGGCGTTGATCCGACCCTTGAGTCTCCCGAGTATCGCCATCTGCGTGTCCTTCTGGACGTGCGAGGTGAGGGCGTCGAGCTTTCTTAGCATGGCTTGTATCTCAAGCCCCTACGGCGTATTGTCGATGCCTCAGGGCTCATGAACCCTGTAGACGGTTTGGAAATTTGACGAGGGATTTTGCGGGCTGAAGGCTGAACTTATCTGAAAATACCGGCTAGGGCCCAGCGGTAATTGAAGAAATCTGCGGATCCTGCGCTCCTCAGTGGAAGTCATGCGACCGCGATTGAAATCTTGCCTGGAAAGGCAGTGCTTTGACTCGGTGGGTGTAGATGGAGACGACGTTATCGACGTTCTGCAGTTTCCCGGTGATCTGGAGGAACGGTTCCTGAGTGATGGTGAGGCGGTAGAGTTCGAAGGTGGGTGAGGGGACGAAGGCGTTGGAGATGCCGGTTTCGTCTTCGAGGCTGATGAAGACGTGGCCACTAGCGGTGCTGGGACGTTGGCGACAGATGACCTGGCCGGCGATGGTGACGGTCTTGCCATGCGGGTAGCGGTCGAGCGCGTTTGCGGGGATGACGTGGGGGAGATCGGCGCGGATGAGGCCCATGGGATGCGGGCCGGTGGTCATGCCGGTGCCGGCAAAGTCGGACTGCAGGCGCTCGAACGCATCCATGGGATTGAGTGGTGTATCTTCGGTAGTGTGGGGCTTCGCCAGGATCTGTTGCGTGTGCGTCTCCTGCTGCTGTTTCCATTCGGCGTAGGAGAACAGGTCATCGGGATCGATGAAGCGCTCGACTTGCCACAGG
>JAQCER010000106.1 GCA_027618625.1 Verrucomicrobiota bacterium | reverse complement strand
CTTGTCACCGTTGCCAAGAAACGGCGTGCCAGCGGAGATGCGCTGCCATTGAATCGTGTCTGAACTCCAGGCCAGCTCTGTATGCACACGATCCTGCACGGTGTCATGGATCACAGGGAATCCCAGAAAAACGCCGCCCAATGGTAACACTGGCAGGGCGATCACCTGTTGCTCCTCCGTCAGTCCCTTCAGTGCCTGAGTCATCGGTGTCCACGCGGCGAAGTCCTTGCTTGAGGTTCGGCCAATGGCAAATCCATTGCCATCCTTGATCGTTGTCATGGTGACGTATTCACGACGATCACTCGCCCAGAACGCATGGGTGTGCGCTTCTTCGATCGCCTCGATCGCATTGGATGCAGCGCTCCAGCGAATGCCATCGGTAGACGTGCGGGTCGTCAGCATATTGCCAGCGCTGTACATCATTTTGTAGAGTCTGCGGCCGTCGCGCTGATCGCGGAACACACTCGCACCATAGGCCCCGCGCACCAGGATGCTGGTCTTTGCTCCGTCGGTCCAAGGATTCAATTCCAGCAGCGGTTTGTTCCAAAGTTCGCCGTTGTGGGAGGTGCCGTAGAGCACCCCTGCTTCGCGGGCCGTGCCCGCGTGTGTCCCTCGGTAAGGCAATTTGCCACGCTTGTCGGCAGGTGTCTGCTCGGTACTTTCGCACATGATGAATGGCGAGAACCAGCCCTTGTAGAACTTCTCGAATGGATCGAAGATGACGTTCGCTGACAAATTGCCGTAGCGCACTTCCCACGGTTTGTCTTCGACCATGATCGGGTTTCCAGCGTGTTTCTCCGGCTTGCCGAGCACCAGTTCCACGTTCTCTGATGAAGCGATCCGATCGGAGTTGAGCAGAAGATAGCTGGCGGTCGGTTCCCTGGGCGAATGCTGAGCTGAGATGGTGCTCCATGCAGTGGTGCAGAGAACGAAAGGGAGAAGGAATCGTGTGAGTGTCATGATGTTTATTTGCTGAGCCGCAGATCGATGCACACCAGTTGTCGACGATCGCGGCAATAGAAAAATCCGTTGGCATAGGCAGGCAACGCCCGTGTTTCTGCTGCCAGCACCTGGCCTCGCGTGCTGGGAGTGAACTGCTTTGCGCTTAGCGGCGCGATCACCAGTTCGCCCTTTTCTGTGAGGACGAGCAGTTTGTCGTCGGCGATCAACACACTGCCCGCTGGCATCCGTGGCGTCTTCCATTGCATGTCGCCATCGCTGGCGCGAATGCAGCGCAGTTCGGTGCCCGATTCCTGCCGACCATGGAAGCTGTAGAGGTAACCATCCTTTTCCACCGGTGTGGCGTAGTGACAGTCGAGCTGGTCATTGCGTTTCCAGATCGACTTCGCCTTCAACTCCGGTGTGACCTGCCAGACGCCCGCGCCCACATCGTAACAGGAGGAAAGGAACACGGCGTTGTCTCCGAGCAACACTGGCGATGCCGCATTGACCGACGCATTGATCTCTGAGCGGAATCGCTCGGTGTAGAGTTCGACGCCCGTTGCGGGATCGAGCAGCGCCAACCCGGTGCGCAGGAAGCAAACGACGACCGGTTTGTCATGGAATGTGCCGAGCACTGGCGATGCGTAATCCGCTTCGTCATCGATCGCCTGCCAGGCCAGCTTTCCCGTCTTGCGCTGGAATGCGAAGACCGCTGAGCGCTTTCCATTTCTCTCTCCACCTGCACAAACGAGCACGACATCACCTACTACCAGCGGCGCGCTGCTGCGGCCGAAGAATCCCTGCGCCGAGTCGACTTCCTTCACAAGGTCGAGACTCCACTGGCCCTTGCCGGTTTGCTCATCGACGCAGTGCAACTGTCCTTCGGCACCGTAGAGAAACACCTGGCCGCCATCGACCGTCGGTGCGGAGCGCGGCCCGCCGTCGAAGCCAAAGTTGTCGCGGTAATTCGTGTCGTAGCGGTACGCCCACTCCGGCTTTCCGGTCAGTGCATCGAGCGACTCTAACATTGCCTTATTGTCATCGCGGTGGAAAACGAGCACCTTTCCGTTCGCCACGACCGGTCCGGCGAATCCCTCGCCGAGCTTGTGTTTCCACGCGACCTTCGGGCCATCTTCGGGGAAGCTGCTCAGCAAAGTGACGCCGTCCGCTGTCGCCTTGCCGTCCCGATGCGGCCCGAGCATTTGCGGCCAATCCGCCCGCGCAATTCCCGCAAGCGCAGGGTGGAGAACCACTACGGTGCAGAGGATCAGGGGATGGATAAGTGCTTCCAGTTTACGGTTCATTCGCCGCAGCCTACGGCTCAGCACCGCACTTGGCAATACCCTGACTGACTGATGAGGCCGAGCGATCGAAGTCCGGAAAAAAAGGCGCCGTCTGGCCGGACGCACTTCAGCTGAGTTGATCAGGGGCAGCCCGCACACGTCACATAACGGTTCCATAACAAACGGGTGTCCAAGCCTTTGCCCCAATGACAATCGAATTTGCACCAGAAGTCATCGGCCTGTAATCATGCACCATGAATGAGGAAGAAAAAGAAACGAAAAAGTGGAGCTTGCGGAAGAAGTTGGTGATTGGCGCGGGTGTTGGATTGATGGTCGGAACAGCGGCGGTTGGGGGCGCAGTGAAAATACTTACGCATTCCTGTATCTCCACACGGGAGTCTAGGGCGTTGGCAGACTTCAGTGCTATCGAGGCCGCGCTGGTTATGTACGAGGCGAAATCCCAATGCCTGCCCACAACTGAGCAAGGGCTAAAGGCGTTGGTCGAAAAGCCGACAACCGTACCCATTCCTCGCAACTGGGGGATGCAGATGAGACAAGTGCCGCACGACCCATGGGGCACCGAGTATGGATACCGGCATGTCGCCGAGCTCCGCCGATTCCTGTTGATCTCCGCCGGGCCTGACAGGCAGTTCGACACTGAAGATGATCTGACCAGCAACACTGAATGACCGCTGGCCGATTTCCTCTTAGCCAAGGAGGGGCGATCTCCGAATCGCCCTGTCATCGCTACGGCGGATCGGAGTCCGCCTTTCCTTGCTGAGGAACCGCCTGTCAGTCACCACATATTTGTCGGCCTGGCGTGAGCGGCAAAATTGATCCCACCGACAAAACATTTGCGAATCCAGAGATTCGGCGCTCCCTTTCCGGAATCTTCGTTTACCAGCAATGACATGGAGCAGAGCATCACCCAAGAGGGGTCAGGAGACCCAAACGCCCTAACAGACCAATCGTATTGGTGCAACTACTATCGCAAGCATCGACTGCCTGATCCGAATGCGGAGTCGATCATTGTTGCTGGATCGCGACTGGACGAATGTTGGGATGAGACGATCAAAGCAGCCGGGAAACCGAAGAGCATCTGGGAAATCGGCTGCTATCCGGGCCGATATCTGGCCTACGTCGCCGCCCGTCATGGGATGCGGGCATTGGGGCTCGACTTCAATGACGACACGGAGACCGTAGAGCAGAACCTCGCCGCGATGGGGGTTACTGACTTCAAGGCGATTCATGCCGACTTCTTCTCCTACACTCCTGAGGAGAAAGCGGACGTCGTCATCTCCCTGGGGTTTGTCGAGCACTTCCAGGATTTGGACGATGTCCTCGATCGGCATCTCCACTATCTATCGGACACTGGTGCCCTCTTTGTTATCGTGCCAAATATGCGCGGGCTTATCTTCCCGTATAAATTACTGGTCGACCGGGCGAACATGAGCATTCACAATCTGGCGGCGATGAAGCTGTCCGTCTACCGGCGATTTGCCGAGCGCAATAACCTCAAGATCAAATTTCTACGCTACAAGGGCGGATTTCCTGCCAATGTGCATCAATCGTTGAACCTCTTCCAAAAGCTCATCTACAGGCCTGCAATCACACTCGCCAGGCGTGCCAGGCCGCTGCTGGAGCGCCACCCCAGTGCGCTGTATTCTTCTGAGATCGTTGCGCTTTTCGCTCGCTGATGTGTGGCTTCTTTGGTGAGTTTTGCCCTGCTGGGACGCCTCTCCCGGAGCCAACGTTCCGCTCTCTGCTAAGCCTTAGCAGGCATCGAGGGCCCGACGGTCAGGACGTCTACCGCGATGCTCACGGCGCGCTGGGATTTAACCGCCTGGCGATCCTTGATTTGTCGCCCGAAGCGATGCAGCCGATGCGCAGTCCCAGCGGTCGCTACGTCATCGTGTTCAATGGCGAGATTTACAATTTCCGCGAACTTGCGAGGACTCACGGCATCCAGGATCAGCCGCATTGCCAGACTTCGGACAGCGCGGTGCTGGCGCATCTGATCGATGCCCTGCCGGTCGAGGCTCTGGCCGAAAAGTTGGACGGCATGTTTGCGATTGCGATCTACGATTGCAAAGCCCTTTCGCTGACGCTCATCCGTGATTTCGCCGGGATAAAGCCGTTGTTTTACAGTGTTGCGCGCGACCGGGTTGTCTTCGCTTCGCAATTTGACCAGGTCCTGCACCATCCCCTGATCGATCGCGGTTCCGAGAACGCCAGGGTTGTCCGGGACTTTGTGCAGCTCGGCTACATGCCAGCGCCAGAAACGCTTTTCTCGGGAATCTACCAGATGAACCCTGGTCAAATGGTGACATTCGACAGGGCATTGCGTGCGACGCGCCGGGCATATTTCCAGCTGTCGCCGGAGCCGATCGAAGGTGGTGTAATTGAGACATCCGATGCAGCACTGGAGTCAGTGTCATTCGCTCTGTCAAAGGCCTGTCACCAGACGCTGGTATCTGACGTTCCACTTGGATGTTTCGTCTCGGGGGGGATTGATTCACCTCTCATCGCAGCGCTTGCCCACAAGCAGATGCCTGACATGCGCGGCTATACCGTGGGAGTCGACGATGCGGGTTTGAACGAAGCAGAGATCGCTCGCGATTATTGTAAAGCGCTCGGTATCGAGCAGACGATTCTCGATCTGAGCGGTGAAATGATTGTGAACCAGGCGGAAGCGCATTTTAAGGCATTTTCGGATCCAGTAGGCGACTACAGTTCATTGCCGACTTTTGCCATCACCCGTGAGGCGCGCCGCCACGCGACCGTAATGCTGTCGGGGGATGGTGGCGATGAGTTGTTCTGGGGCTATCCCAGGTTCTACAAATTTCTACGCAGCCGTCGAACACTGGCACTTCCTCGGCCGTTGCGGCAATTTTATTGCGCAGCGATGCGGATTACAGGAAAGGAAATCAGCTACGGAGTCGACGAAGGCCTTTCCTCGTGGACGTTCGATACACAGTCACACATTTTGAGAGAAGATGTCAGCAGGATCCTGCCGACCGTCCCGGAAAACTCAGCGGGCATCACCGACCTCTACCGGTTCAACGGCCCGTATTCGGCTGCAGGCATTTCGCAATGGGTGCGTTACAACGAATTCTATGGTCACTTGCAGCGTGTTCTGGCCAAAGTCGATCGCGCGAGCATGGGCAATAGCCTTGAGGTTCGAGTGCCTTTTCTTTGCAAAGATGTGATCAACACGGCGTGGCGGCTGTGCTTGGATCCTGCAAATGCACAACCAAAGTACCTCCTGAAGCGAGCACTTGTCGGCCATTTGAGGAGTACACCCATTAACCAGACCAAGATGGGATTTACTGTGCCAATCAATTCCTGGCTGAAAACTGTCTTTAAGGACGAGGTGAGGGAACTCGCCCATCACCCAGTATTTGGCACAGAGCTTGTATCGACCGATGCTTTCCGGGATTTCACCGAAGATTTTTTCAAAGGCGATCACGACTATGGATGGGCAATCTGGATCCTGTACAGCCTACAGAAGTGGGCAACGGTGCATCTCCGGCAGCCGTCATCCGACAACCCTTGAGTTCGAATTCCCATCGTCCCCGCTTTCTCGTTCAAACATCCTGCTAAAGATCATCTCTTCTTAATCTCGTATGGAGTATGCCTTGCTTCGGTATTGATAAGAACTATAGCGCTTCTGAGAGTCGGCAATATTCGGTTTGATTTCGGCCTAAGTAACCCTAGCATGACCAGCTTTTCCGGTGTTGATCGCTCCCACGACCACGACGCATGACAACTCGCTTCAATTATAATCGAACGTACTCGCAAATTGGTGGCCAAGCCTTCAACGGCGCTGGGCAATTTTTGCTGACATTGCTGTTTTTCATTCTGGTGGTCGGCTCCTCAAGCACAATGGCTGTTGACATTGTGAGCCTCGGGACTGGCACCGTAGCACTCGTCGGAGGTGACCGGACAGATCCTGAAAACGATGGTAACCCCGGTGCTGGCGCGATGTCTCCGACTTGGAATTGGGCTGGAATCTCGGCATCTCCTGCTGGAGATGCCAGTTTCGCCAAAGCCTTCCGTGCTTTTGACAATATCGTTGAAGGTGATGCAGGTCAGTGGTGCTGCGAGGACGCTGCGGCTGGAGCGCCTCGCTCAGTAACGGTCGAATTTGCAGTGGAGATGAGTTTGACACACTTCTCGATCGCCTCAGGAAACCTGGGAGCCGCGAGTGATCCGCAAGACTGGGGGATCAAGGGTTCAAACGACGGGATCACGTTCACTTCCATTTTCTCGCAGAGCAATGACACGCCACTGTGGAAGAAGCGCAACGAAGTCCTTCTAGTCTCTCTTGATGCACCAAGTCCGAGCTACAAATTTCTGAGCTACGAGTGCACACGGACGGCGGGCGCCTCTCACCACATTGCGGAGATCGAATTCTTCGGCCTTCGACCCGGCGAGGACGCAGATGGCGACTTCATGCCTGATGCATGGGAGCGAAACAACGGGCTGAACGATATCGTTGCCGACGGTCTCTGGGATGCGGATTTGGATGGAGTGAACAACCTTGACGAATTTCGACAGGGATCCGATCCACAGGTGAACCCATCTCCCTACCTGAAAGCTGGTCAGTGGAATATCCACGTGGTCGAGACCAACGACCGCCAGCGCCAATTGGAAAGCGGATTCGGGCGGATCGGGGCCTTCGACAAGCTGAACGGCATCCTCATCACCGCCGAGTCTTATCACCAGAACAAGAGAATCAATTTCAAGGAGCGCCTGTTCGATCTCGATTGGATCTTTCCTGAAACCATCGAGCCATTTCCACATATCGGTGTGTATGCCAATCGAGACGACTACATCGTTGAGGTCACAGGAAACATCTATTTGCGCGAGGCGGGCACTTTTACTTTTGGCTTCAACAGTGACGACGGTGGTGGATTGTGGATCGACGGCAATTCGGTCGCCATCTACAATCAGAACCGGGAAAGAGGATCGGGTGTCGATACTTCGGTCGGGACGTTGGAACTCACGGCAGGCCCTCATAGTGTCCGGCTCATCGGCTGGGAGAATCGTGGTGAGGCAGGGTTGGCTCTCTTCGGAGCTCGGGCAAAGGGAACGCTGACTGCGGACGCGGTGACACCAGAGATGGTCGAGTTGCTCCAGCCGTTCGATATCAGTTTTGTGTATACGGTCGATTCGGACGACGATGGCCTGGATGATTTTAGAGAGAACTTCTACTTCGGAAATCTCAATGAAACCGCCAACGGTGATACTGACGGAGATACGCTTCTCAACGGGGCTGAGTTCGCCGCAGGAACGAGCCCAGTCGTGGCCGATACCGACGGTGACAGTGCCAGCGATGCAGCAGAGTTGAATGTGCCAGGCAGCAATCCCCTTATGGTTGACTCTGATCATGATGGGAGTCCCGACGGACTCGAGATCGCACTGGGAAGTGATCCTGCTGTTGTCGATTCGGATGCTGACGGATTTGACGACGGCGAAGAGGCGCACATGGGAACCGATCCTGCCGAGGGTAGCCGGTTTCCGGGGTCATTCACTGGGGTTCCGGTGGCAGTGATCGACTACGCGCAAGATTTCAATGCTGCCGATGGGACGATGGGCCTTTCTGACGGCTTGCAAATTTACAATCAAGGCGATGGACGGGGGACGGTCTCCAATGGCTCGCTGCTTATCGCAAGTCCAGGCGATGCCGGTGGAACCAGCGCACTGCTGCCGACATTCCGGTCTCCGCTTCTGGATGGCTTTCGCACTTCGTTCCGTTTCAAGTTTGATCGCGAGACGGCTACCCGTCCTGCCGCAGAGGGATTTTCTTTCAGTTATCTGCCATTCCG
>JAQCER010000105.1 GCA_027618625.1 Verrucomicrobiota bacterium | reverse complement strand
GATCGCAGCCTTCGGCGACCACTTCCTGTGGCCCTGGAACGATGCGATCTCGACTTGCGGCATTTGGCGCCAACACACCATGATAACGAACAAGGTTTAGACGAGGCGGAGGAATCAGAGCGGCGAGCTTCTCGATCAGTTCCAACGGTGAGAGCACGAGGTGCGTGGTCCCATCGGAACTGAGCCTAATCCTAAGGCGTCGGTACATCCAGTTTTTCTTAAATTAAGTTTACGTTTCAACCAAAATAATATTTGGAGAACTCTAATATGAATAGACCTAACTCTACTACTGATCAGCTTTGTATGGCTTCACACGAAGGCAATGCGGACATTGTTAACGCGCTACTCTCCTCTGGAGCCAACGTCAATGAAAAAAGCAAAGGCATGACGGCGCTTCGTATAGCGTCGCTGGAGGGCCACAAGGAGATCGTGAAAACGCTGCTCGACGCCGGGGCTGAAGCCAACGCAAAAGACAAGGAGGGCATGGCGGCGCTCTATGTAGCTTCGCAGGAGGGCCACAAAGAGATTGTGAAAATGCTGCTCGACGCGGAGGCTGATGTCAACGCAAAAGACAAGGAGGGCAGGACAGCGCTCTATGAGACTTCGCAGGAGGGCCACAAAGAGATTGTGAAAATGCTGCTCGACGCTGGTGCTGATGTCAACGCAAAAGACAAGGAGGGCAGGACAGCGCTCTATGAGACTTCGCTGGAGGGCCACGAGGAGATTGTGAAGATACTGCTCGACGCTGGTGCCGACGTCAATGCAGAAACCCAAACAGGCACGACGGCACTTTATGTAGCTTCGCTGAAGGGCCACACGGAGATTGTAGAGACGTTGCTCGACGCTAAGGCTGATGTCAGCGCGAAAAACGAGGAGGGCATGGCGGCGCTTTATGTAGCTTCGATGGGGGGCCACGGGGAGACTGTAAATCTGCTACTCGATGCTGGTGCCAACGTCAACGCAGAAGATGCGGATGGCTGGACGGCACTTTTTCAGGCTTCGTGCTATGGCCATGAGGAGATTGTGAAGACGTTGCTCGACGCCGGTGCTGATGTCAATGCGAAAAACGAGGAGGACAGGACAGCGCTCTATGCAGCTTCGTGCTATGGTCATGAGGAGATTGTGAAGACGTTGCTCGACGCTGGTGCCGATGTCAACGCGAAAGATGTGGACGGCGATACGGCGCTCATGATGGCATTGGAAGAGGATCACGAGAAGATTGTAAAAATGCTGCTTAACGCTGGTGCTGATGTTAACGCAGAAGATGAGGCAGGCCAGACTTCCAGTCTCGATGTCTATGGTGTGGACTTGTCGCCCGGAGCATTTGAGAAGCTAACGAGGAAGTCGGTAATTGCATTTCTATCCCGAATGGGGGAGGTGGACTGTAGCCCCTCATCGAACTATGTGACTCTGAAGGATCAGCCTTCCGTGATATTTTCCTTTTCAAATTTCAACGAGGCCGATCCAGGTGGGACCTCTATCCTTGATTCAGTAAGCGTGAACGCTAATGCGGCGGTCACTTTCCTCCACATCTCTACCACAGATCCAGAGGCAGAACTGCCAGAACTTGGTTTTGAGCAGGTCGGACAGAGGCGGAAGTCATCGTGGTGGATAAGGGATCAGTTCTTCGCGGAAGTAAAGAGAGATGACAGAGGTAGGTTGATCGAGGTCAATTACGGAAAGGATCTTGACGGTCGCGGGAGACCGGAATACGAAAGGATAGCCGACCAGGAAAACCTCGAGATTCAGACCTCAAAAGGAGCCGCACTCATGAAGTTTCTCAAGCGCCTATTCGGTGAACCGCTCCCAGACCTCGGTGCCCTATCGGGTCGAGCGACAGCACTGTTGATAGAGTGTGAAGGGGAGAAGAGCGCGTCAGTCCAGGAGCGCGTGGAAGAATTACTTCGGCCGGCCATGAACCCTCATGGTTGTCGGGTAGTCTCCTACTTCAACGCAGACATCCCGACTCTCCCTGAAGAGGGGGGCAGGGCAGGACGATTGCGCTTTGGTGCTGGTGGGATGCCGGTGGGCGTCTCGCTGAACGCACTACTGGCCTATGAGATGCTTGGGAAGGAGAAGGGGCTTAGCTACTCAATCGACGAGCTTGCCTTTTGGATTCACACCGTACAGTCGCGTAAGGTTCTCGCGACTCTATGCCTATCCCCAACGCCGTTCGAGGGGGACGTGAGTCTGACGGAGATCAATGCCGTTGCGATCCTGCTCGATGGCGTCCAAAGACCAGACTCACTCGAGATGCCAATGGTAGAGCAAGCTGACGCGAACCTATGTCTTGGCGGTCGTCTTGCTTCGTTCGTTCGTAAGGGAGATGACGTTGAGATGATCTGGCTGGGTGGCTTGTCAGACAATGAGAAGCAAGCACGGTGTGATTCTGTTCCGGCCGGAAGACGTTTTTGTCGCTGCACGACCCATACCGGAGATATCACATGTACTACAATAGTCTTGCTTAATGACGCCCCAAAGTAGGACTTTGTTCGGCCTAGGACTATCGGCCGCGCTGATTCAATGGAAGTTCACCGCCATCGAAGCCTTAGATGTGCCGAGGCAGTGGAGTTGACCCGCTTTCGCGGACGGTTTAGGACTTGGAATTCACGGTGCTTCTTTCGTAGTTGATGGGTGAGCGATAATCGATGGCTGAGTGCCGACGATGGGGATTGTACCATCCCTCGATATACCTGAAGATTTCCATCCTGGCTTCCTTATGCGTGCGGAAGCATCGGCGGTCAATGAGCTCACATTCGAGCGTGGCGAAGAAAGATTCGCACATCGCATTGTCATAACAGTCTCCGACAGACCCCATCGAAGGGCGAACCCCCACTTTTTTGCAGCGACTGCCGAAGGCCAGGGAAGTATACTGAGTACCCTGATCCGAGTGATGGATCACCCCTTGAGGTCGACGTTGAAAGAGTGCCATATTCAGGGCATCCAGCACTAATTCGGTTCGCAAGTGCGTCGTCATTGCCCAGCCGACGATCCGCCTTGAGAAGGCATCCAGAACGACAGAAAGATACAAAAATCCTGCCCAGGTCGGTATGTAGGTGATATCAGCGACCCAGAGCTGATTGGAACCCGAGGCCGTAAAATCGCGGTTCACCAGATCGGGTGCCCTGGAAGCCCGCTTCGCCCGGCGTGTGGTTTTCACACCCTTTCTTCGGCTGACCCCGCAAAGGGTTGGCTTGACGAATCAGCCGAGCAACGAGCTTTTTGCCCACACAGATGCCCCAATGTGTCAACTCTTTGTGGATCCGGGGTGCCCCATACGTCCTATCGGAGCGGGCGTGGATGGCTTGAATCTGCTCGAGGAGTTCCAAGTCGACCTGGGTTCGAGTCGATAAGGATCGTTTGTGCCACGCATAATACCCGCTCGTTGAGACCGCCAGAACGCGGCACATTGTAGCAATCGGATAGCTGGCCTGATGCGCCTTCACGAACGCGAAGACTTCGGTGGTACGGCGTCGGTCTCCCGAGCGAACCAGGACGCGGCTTTTGCAAGAATCTCCCGCTCTTGGCGCAACTGCTTATTCTCTTTACGTAGCCGCGCTAACTCCTGGTGCTCCGAGCGGGTCAACCCATCTTCAAACTGACCTTCCTCCCGCTCAGCCTGGGCGACCCAGTTGCGAATGGTCTGGCCGGTAGGTTCAAACTCTTTGGACAACTCCTCCGGGGATCGACCGGCACGGACCAGATCGATCAACTGCTGACGAAACTCTTGAGGATAGGGAGATCGGGTTGGGGGCATAATGGAATCCTTTCTCCTGATAAGATACACAAGAAGATAAGTGTCCACCAACCCGGGTCAACTCCAGTGCGCTCATTCAAAGCTCGGATCGTGGCAATCTGCGACGTCGGCTGAAGTCATGCTCCATATAAGAAGTGCGTTTGCTTTCCCTGGCAAACGCACTGGCACCGGCACGGACACTTAACACCGCGGGCGCGCCCCCAGCCCAAGGACCCAGCCACCCAAACCGGCTGACGCCGGATTCGCACTCGCTCAGTCGTTCGGGGCCTGCCAGCCTACGACCATCTCTGAAGCAGAGTGGCGCCGTCCTGGTGCCACCCCAGATTATCGTATGGGGCTTCTCTTTTCTTACTTCTTGAAAGTCTTTCCTGTTTTTGCTATTTTTTACAATCAAACGACTCTCCACTAAATGATTGGTTATTATGCAAGAACTGGCACTCAAAAAAGAAAATTTGTATTGCAATCAAAGTGAAGCCGCATTGTAGGAATAGGAGGATGTATGCCTAAAGTTGATGAAATAAAATCAGCTATCGAGTCTCTTCCAGAAAAGGAGTTTGTCGAATTAAGGGAGTGGTTCTCGGAAAAGGATTGGGAAAAGTGGGATCAGCGGATCGAAACTGACTCTAAGTCGGGAAAGTTAGACTTTCTCATCAAGGAGGCCTTTGAAGAAAAACGAAGAGGAAAGCTAAAGGATCTCTAAATGCATCGAACGACAACAAGGTTCTGGAGATGCTTTGAAAGACTTCCGGAACCTGTTCAAGAGAGCGCAAAAGAAAGTTTCAGCATGCTCAAAAAGGATCCTCGGCATCCTTCACTGCATTTCAAAAAAGTAGGTAAACTTTGGTCTGCACGTGCCGGAAGAACGCATCGAGCATTGGCAGTCGAAGACGGTGCGGATTTTATATGGGTCTGGATTGGACCCCACGGTGAATATGAGAGAATCGTTAGGACATCAGGCTGACTCCTTTAAAAAACTTCACAATCAACTCCCGCTGGATAGGTTGTCCGGCGAGAGTTTCATACGTGCTTTTTTGAATGAAATCGTAATCTTGCTGTCCTGGAAGAACTCCCCCAACCACCACAGGCTGGCACAGCGCACAACAAGACGGCTGTTGGCTCTGTCTTCTTCGGCCGCTCTGGCTCAAATGGCCGTGCGTTTATGGGTTGACTGAACGTAAAAGCACTGATACGTTTTCCCAAGTACGGCTACTTCAGCAACCAGCAAGACGTTATCATAACAGTCTTGAGCCAAGTTCCTCCAATCCATTTGCTTCAAATCAGGATATATAAGAAAGCGCCCGGAATCAAGGATTCCGGGCGCTTTGACTTTTTCGATTTATGGAACTCTGTTATCCGATTTCGAGCATGCGGTCCACGGAACGTCTTGCACGGACGCGGATCTCTTCAGGAACTTCGATAATCTGCACGTTGTTCTTGAGTGCGTTGAGGGTGTCTTCCAGGGTGATTTCGTTCATGTGCGGGCAACGGATACTGCACATGCGGACCATTTCCTTCTCCGGGTTTTCGGCCATGATGTTGTCACCCATGCTGCATTCGGTAAGCAGGAGATAGCTGGGCGCTTCGGTCTCTTTCACGCGTTGCGTCATTTTCGAGGTGCTGCTGGAGAAGTCCGAGGCGGCCACAACTTCGGGGCTGCATTCCGGGTGGGCGAGCACGAGCACACCGGGGTATTGGGCACGTACGTTTTTGATGTCCTGCACGGTGAATTTGTCGTGGACTTCACAGCGGCCGTGCCAGCCAATCATTTCATATTCCAGGCCGGGTTTGGGATTTTGGATCGCGTCCCGGCTGGGGAAGATGATTTTTTTGCCGGTTTCTTCGGCTACGTTGGCGGCGAGGTATTCATCCGGGAGGAAGATGATGACGTCGCTGTCCAGAGATTCTACCACGCGGGCAGCATTTCCAGATGTGCAGCAGATGTCGCATTCGGCTTTGACGTCCGCGTAGGTGTTGATGTAGGTGACAATGGGCACGCCGGGGTATTGCTGGCGGAGGTTGCGCACGTCCTGGGCAGTGATGCTTTCGGCCAAGGAACAACCGGCGCGTTTGGCGGGCAGGAGTACGGTTCGGGTGGGGTTGAGGATTTTGGCGGTTTCGGCCATGAAGCGTACGCCGCAAAAGACAATGGGATCACATTCGGTCTCGGCGGCTTTGCGGCTGAGTTCGAGCGAGTCACCTACCACGTCGGGGACGGTATGGAAGAGTGCGGGTTCCATGTAGTTGTGGCCTAAGATGATGGCACCGCGCTCTTTTTTGAGCTGGTTGATTTCGAATACGAGTTCGGCCTTGTAGCGCATTTCTATATCGGGAATGATCCCATGCAGCTTGCGCTCCATCTGATCGTAGGTTTCCTGGAGCGTTTTTGCATCAATTGGCATGGAGAAATGCCTCCTTGAACAGCAAAGAGAAAGGTTAACAGGTTGTTAGTAGGTAAGATAACCAAAGGGTGTTAGTTCTGCAAGGTGTTCGGCGCGAAAGAGCTGTTCAGATTGTGCGCTCAGGGAGGACTGGGCTTTGTATAAGAAAGAGAGGTGTGCGGGGTGTCGAAGCCTCCACCGAGGGCCAGGTGTAGATCAATTCTGTGGTCCAGGTGTTGACGCCGCGCGGCCAGAAGCTGGCTTTCGGATTCGTAGGCGCTGCGTTGGGCTTCGAGCAGGGAAACGAGGTCGGTCAGCCCGGCGGCATATCGGTCTTCTGCAAGGTGGCGAGCGGCCAGAGATTGTTCGGTGGCGATTTCGAGGGCTTCCAGGCGGAGGGTGAGGAATTCCTCAGAGGCCAGGGCAGATTCAACTTCTGCGTAGGCGGTCAGGGCACTCTGGGCGTATCCTGCAAGGGCTACGTCAGAGCCTGCTTTGGCCATGTCGATTCCTGCGCGGATGCGACCGCCCTGGAAGAGGGGCTGTACGAGGTTTCCCATGAGCGTCCAGACGCCAAAGTCGCCATCCAGGAGATCTTTGAGTTCTTGTGTGGAGGTGCCGCCAGAAGCGGTGAGACTGATGCGGGGATAGAGTTCACGGCGGGCCATCTTGAGCCGGGCGTGTGAAGCGGCCAGTCGGCGCTCGGCGGCGGCGAGGTCCGGGCGGCGGGAGATGAGGTCTGCGGGCAGGCCAGAGGGAACTTGTGGCGGTACGTCCGGTAAGGTGTGGGCGATTTCGAGTTCGGCAGCGGGGTATTGGCCCAGGAGAAGTTCGAGCTGGCGAGTGGTGCGATCCAGGATGATGCGGCGTTGCTGGAGAACGGCTTCGGCTCCTGCAAGAGATGAGAGAGAAAGCCGGAGATCCAGGGAGGGGCGCAAGCCGCGTTCGTACCGTGCGCGGACCAGGTCGCTGGAAGTTTTGAAATTGTCCACGGTAGCCTGTGCGAGTTCCACCTGGCGTCTGGATTCTACAGCGGCGAACCAGACTTTGGCAGTTTGTGCGGCCAGGGAGAGGCGGGCACCGGCCAGGTCTGCCTGTGCGGCCTGGAAGTCTGCAAGCGCTGCGGATTTTTCCGCGCCAATTCGGCCCCAGAGATCAATTTCCCAGGCGAGGTCCAGAGAGACGCCGAAGCTGTTTTTTGTTGTGGCATTCACTCCGCCGCCCGGGTTTGGGATTGGGAGGCTGAGGAAATTCTGCTTTCGCCGGGCAGCAACGAGTTTACCTCCAGCCTGGGGGTAGAGGGGTGCACCTGCGATGCGAGCCTGGGCCTGTGCGGCTTGAAGTCGGGCAGCAGCTGCTTGCAGGTTGAAGTTGTGGTCGAGCGCCTGCGTAACCAGGAGGTTGAGGCGGGCATCGTTGAAGGTGGCCCACCAGGATGTGTCTGTCTGAGTGGATTCGGATTGGAGCGTGGTCCAGGCTTCGGGTGTGGCCACCCCGGTTTTGGGATGTTGTACGGGCGGCGCGGTTGCACAACTGGCGCAGAACAGAAGGAGCAGGAGCCAGAGGCTGGTATACAAGAGGAACTCTCCTGGAAAGTGTGCAAACCGGGAAGGCGAAAAAACTAAACCGGGTTCGAATTGGGCTATGGTCAACACTCAGAAGGTGCTGGTTGGCCCTGAATCAAAGCTCGAATTCTATCTAAGTTCGTGGAGATTGTCAAGGGGTTTAAGCTGAGTTAAGAAACAGAGTTCTGGCTGGCTCAACTTCGGATGAATGGAGGTCCAGATGGTTTCGATGCGCTTCGACATCAGGCTATGCTGTGGTGTGCTGTTCTGTTTTCTGGTCGGCGAACTCCAGGTACGTGTATTGAAGTACTGGTGATCATTTGTTCATCTATATTTTTTTGAATTTCCACTTGCGGTATGGAATTTATTTCATACCTTGTGGGTTAAGTGAGTCTTCGATCTAATTCTGGAGGCAAAAACAGTCATACCGGCAAGAGGGGATA